>NZ_JAWDKC010000001.1:0-84122 GCF_032714515.1 Methanimicrococcus hacksteinii
AATAAAAAATATTTTTATCTTCATCTAAAGGAATGTGAATTTAGGTATAACTATAGGAATGAAGATTTATATCAAAAAATCTTAAAGATTGTAAGGAAAAATCCTCTGTTCTACTCGTGACCCATAAAATAAAATAAAAATAAAACTGAAAAAAAGAAATCAGAAGCCGGCCGTTCAAAAAATTAAGGCTTCATCACCGGAAGTGTTTGTCCGCCGTACGGAATCACATGGAATTTGGCATCCGGATTTTTTGCCAAAACTTCGGAAACGGCCTCTTCAACGGTTTTGCACGGGGTGAAGTAAGCTTCCTCGGCGGCTTCGTCGGAAAGGGACGAGACCAAATAAAGATTAAAACGGAGTGATGCGGCTGCGGTTGTCGCGGCTTTGTGGCCGCCGAATTCAAATTCCTTTTTGAATCGGGCAACAGCGTCTTCAGCAGTTCGGCATTCTTTGTTCCATCTGTCATAAACCGTGTTTCCGATGCCGTCGCGGCATTCCGAGACAACGATGATTGACCCGCCTTCCTTGACGGCCTGCGTTGCATTGTCAAGCGCTTTGTTGGCCTGGTACAAATTAATGTCTTTGGGATAGCCGCCGCAGGAAACAATCACGGCGTCGGCGGGTTTGACTTCGACTTTGTACATCTCGTCCACCACTTGAACCGCTTTGCGGTGCGCTTCAATAAAATTGCCGGAAAACGCCGCAGCAACATTTTTATGGCTGTCCAGAACAACATTTAAAATAAAATCCAAACCGATCATTTCAGCCGCCTCTTCCAGGTCTTTGCGGACAGGGCTGTCAACGCGGCCGGAAACGGCGTTTTTCTCAATCATCATTTTGTGATTGGCAATGACGGATTCTTTGGAGCTGACGCCGGGCAGAAGTGATTTGGCGCCGCCGCTGTAGCCGGCATAATAATGGAAACCGACTTCCCCGATTCCGATGATTAAATCATTTTTCGGGATGTCGCTGTAAATTTCAACCGGCGTTTTGCGGGACGTTTCGCCGAAAGAAGTCGTCGGATAAGAGCCGACTTCGTGCTGAACAAATTGAAAGCGTTTGTAAATG
The DNA here is from genome assembly GCF_032714515.1 of Methanimicrococcus hacksteinii. Classification (NCBI taxonomy): domain Archaea; kingdom Methanobacteriati; phylum Methanobacteriota; class Methanomicrobia; order Methanosarcinales; family Methanosarcinaceae; genus Methanimicrococcus; species Methanimicrococcus hacksteinii. The sequence continues at coordinate 1,069 of NZ_JAWDKC010000001.1, forward strand.
TCGGGGCCGAGCAGTTTTTGAATCTCGTCGTCCGTGTGCTTACGGTGCAGGCCGAGCGCGAAATAAAAAGTAACGTTTCCGTCGGGAACGCCGGCAGCCGCCAGCTCTTCCAAAACAAACGGAATTAAATAAGCCGATGGTGTCGGCCTTGTGATGTCGTTAATAATGACGGCAATTTTTTGATCGGGATTTGCCAGCGCGCTCAGGCGGGGCGTTCCGACCGGTTCCTGAAGCGCGGCCCTGACCGTTTCATCCGCGTCCGCAGCCGATTTCGACTCGCTTGCCGGAAGAACGATGCTTAGAAAAGCTGACTCGGGAAGCTCAAATGAAAGCTGACCGCTGCCGTAAGGGACAGATAGTTTTTTATTTGTCATTGAATTGTCACTTCTGATATGTATTGAATTCAAAAATCGGATATACATTTATATAATTTGTTATCCGCTTAATTGTTTAATGTAAATTGTTCACAATTTGTTCACGATTTCATGATTTGTTTGCAATGATGTTCACAATTTATGATTTGTTTGCAATAATGTTCACAATTTATGATTTGTTTGCAATAATGTTCACAATTTACGATTTGTTTGCAATAATGTTCACAATTTACGATTTGTTTGCAATAATGTTCACAATTTATGATTTGTTTGCAATAATGTTCACAATTTATGATTTGTTTGCAATGATGTTCACAATTTACGATTTGTTTGCAATAATGTTCACAATTTACGATTTGTTTGCAATATGTTTCCAATTTCATGATGTTACGATTTATCTGCAATTTGTTCACGGTTTGTTTACAGGTTGCTGCAATTTATTTTATTCAATTGTTCATTTTGCGTTTTGAGGGTGGGGTTTTTTCGAAAAGGAGAAAAAAATGTTTGAAACCATTTGGCCGATTATTCAGGACTTTTTGTTTAATTACGGCTATCTCAGTTTATTCCTCAGTGCGCTTTTAGCCGCTTCCCTGATTCCGCTCAGCCCTGAGCTGCTGATTGCCATGATGTGCCAGACACATAATTTTTGGAGCATCATTCTTGTTGCAACAGTCGGCAGTTATCTCGGATCCGTCACGACTTACGCTTTCGGATACTGGGGCGTTCAAAAAGTCTCGGATAAATTTGAAATCATCAACCCTGATAAATTCGAAAAAGGGCTCAAGCTGTTTGAAAAATACGGCGCCTGGATATTATTGTTCACATCCGTTCCTGTCATCGGGGATGCTTTTGTTTTTGTTGCCGGTGCGGTTCGCTACGATTTTAAAAAATTCAGCATTTTAACAATTATCGGAAAATTCATCCGCTTTGTTCTCGTTTTGGTGCTCTGCAACATGGGATATGACATCACATCAAGTTGGTTCTGAGAACATGAAACTGAGGCCATGGAATACAGTAAAATAATGGACTCGGAAGGCTTCATAAAAGTGCAAGAGGACACGTCAAAAAGAAAATGCAGGCTACAGAATCGGATGTAAGCTATATATATAATATAAACATAACAGTTTACATACAAACACCTATTTTATCACACATTAACGCCACAATAAGACAATTCAAAGAGATCGAGGGATTAGTTGACAGGAAAAATCAGATACAGCGGAACTGAAAAAATCGAAAAGAAAATCTACGACGAATTGGATGAAAAGATTGAAGAGCGCTTAAACGCGATTTCAGAAGAAACCCGCCGCTCTGTCATCGAAGAAATCCGCGAAGAACTTCAGCCCGAAACCGTCCCGTACGACCGCTTACGTTTAATCGAACAGCGCATCCATGAAATTTCAACAACGCAGGACGGTATCGTCCGTGAAATCGTTGACATCAAAACAACTTTGAACGCGCTTGCCGCCGAACTTGAAAGCATGAGACGCGGCGAACCCGTCAGACGCGAACCGTTTCGAGACGAAACGGTGAAAGCGGCCGCCGTCCCGGCTGCCGACCAAAGTGTTCAGAGTCTGTATGACACGCTGGCGGCAGAACAGCCGCTTCCGCCCGAGCGTTCGGCTTTGGCAGACCCCTCTCTTTCTTCTTACAATGCTTATTCGCAGACAGCGCCCGCGCAGGAAACGCGCCGCGCCGCGCAGCCGCCGGGATTCGGCGGACCGTCGGGACCGGCATCGCCGATTGCGCCCGCAGCTTTTAATTCCGGAAGAGCAGACGGCTGGGAGTACCAGGAATATGTGCCGGCCAAAAAGAACAATGCCGAGCCCGAGAAATTCGTTCCCGCCAAAACCATTCCGGCCCGAAATGATCCTTTTTACTTTGCGGATTCCGAAGAAGAAATTTTGGATGTTTCTCCGCTTCGGGAACCGGAGCCGAAACAGGAATACGCGTCTCCGTTTGAAAACATTCCGCTGACCATTCAAAAAATCAAGCCCGAAGAGCAGGAAATTCCGGACAGAAGCGAATACATCATCGGCAGCAACCAAAAACAGGGCCGTGCCGCCCCGGAAGAGGACAACAATGCCAACTGCGAATACATTATCGCAGAAAAAGATATCGGGAGCCGAAAATTCGGAAACCGCCGCGGCAGCAAGCCGACGTCGGAATTAAAAGAAAGAGTTGTTTCCAGCGACGAGGACGACACCGAAATCATTACTTACGAATGAAGTTACGAATGAAGTTATGAAGAAAACGAAATAAATGAAAACGAAATAAATGGAAAAAATGAATGGAATAAATAAATGGAAAAATGAATGAAAAAATGAATGAAAAAAAATTCTATCATCCTATTGAACGAAAGAGAGGCTGCTTTAAAACATCACCCGCGGGAGATAAAATAAGTGTTTATTAAAGAAATTGAATTTGTCAACTTTAAATCCTTCGGAAAGAAGGTAAAGATTCCTTTCTATGAAGGCTTTACGGCGATTTCGGGACCGAACGGCAGCGGAAAATCCAACATTATCGACGGGATTCTCTTTGCGCTCGGCCTTTCCGGCTCCAAAACAATGCGCGCCGACAAATTGACGGATTTAATTTTTAACGACGCCAAGTCCAAACAGCCCGATTTTGCGCAGGTGACGATTACTTTTGACAACACCGACCGAAAAGCGCCGGTCGAAGCCGACGAGTTTGAGATTTCCAGAAAAATCAAACAGACGAAGGACAATTATTACAGCTATTACTATTTTAACGGAAAAGCGGTCAGCTTAACCGAAGTTCATGAATTGCTCGGCAAGGCGGGCGTGACGCCTGAAGGCTATAATGTGGTGATGCAGGGCGACATTTCCCAGATTACGGCGAAAATGAGTCCGATTGAACGCCGAAAAATCATTGATGAAATCGCGGGCGTTTCCGAGTTTGACGAGAAGAAACAGAAATCGCTTGCAGAACTGGACATTGTCAAAGAGCAGATTGAGAAAATCGACATCATTATCGAAGAAGTCACCGCGCAGTTAGAGCGCCTGTCTTCAGAAAGAGAACACGCGCTGAAATACAGAACGCTTCGCGAGCAGAAGCAGAAGTATGAAGGTTATTTGATTTTATCCAAATTAAAAGATGCGAAAACAGAACTCGTCAATGTTGAAAACGAGATTCTGAAGTATGAGGCGCTGGAAGCGGAAAGTGAAGAGAAGATTAAGGAGCGCGAAGCCGAACAGGCGGAAGCGGAATCCGAATTGAACGCGCTGAACACGGAAATCCGTCAAAAAGGCGAAGACGAACAGATTCGGATTAAAAAAGAAATCGAAGAAATCAAAGGACAGATTTCGCGCGCCAGAGAAAGCATCGGCGTTTTAGAGCGTGAAGAAAGCGGTTTTGAATCCAAGCGCCGCGACCTTTTTGTGAAAATCGATTCCCGGAAGAAAGAAATCGAAGAGCATGAAAAAACGCTCGCGGACGAAAAAAGGAAGGAAGACGCTGTTTTAAAGGAACAGTCGGACAGGAACACCGAAAAAGTCATTTTGGCGTCCAAGATTGCCGAAATTGACAAGAAATTCGCCGAACAAACCTCCGTTTCCAACCGGAAGCGGGAGGAATTGGAGCAGCTTAAGAATGAAAAGAACCAGCTCATTCGGGACGAAGACCGCCTGACAGATGCGCTGCGCCGCAAAGCATCGGAAATCAAGGACATTGAAGACCAAATCACGGATGCCGAAGAAAATGCCAAAAATGCCGGCAGCGACACCAAAGTGGCGGAATACGAAATTTCAAAATTGGAAGAAGAAACCGACAAGCTCAAAAAAGACACGGACGATCTGGAGTCCGCGCACAAACGCTTTTCGGACGAAAAAAAGAAATTCGAAAACCAAATTTTGGAAAAAGAAAAAGAATTCGAAATTATTGAAGCGCGCGTCCGCGCAACCGAAGTCGGCAGCACTTATTCTCATGCCGTTGAAGAAATTATCAAGGCGTCCAAACGCGAAGATCTTTACGGCATCATCGGCGCCGTTGCGAATTTGGGACGCGCCGATCAGACTTACGCCAAGGCGCTTGAAATTGCCGCCGGCGCAAAGATGCAGGCAATCATTGTTGAAACGGATGCCGACGCCGAACATGCGATTAACTATCTCAAACGCAAAAATCTCGGGCGTGCGACATTCCTTCCGCTCAACAAAATGGAAAACCGCCGCGAACTGCAGGATTTGTCGGACAGAGTTCCCGGATTTGTCGGCTACGCGGTTGATTTGATTGATTACGATTATGAATATGAGCCGGCTTTCTGGTATGTTTTCCGCGACACCGTGATTGTCGACACGCTTGAAAATGCGCGCCGGTCACTCGGGCGGTACAGAATGGTGACGCTTGACGGCGATACGCTTGAGAAGAGCGGCGCCATGATCGGCGGTTCTGTTTCTCAGAAATCGCGTGTTTCATTCGCGGCGACCGAACGCGATCGTTTGGATACGCTCGGCAGCGAAATCCGTCAGATTTATGTCAAGCGTGAGGAAATGATTACGAAAACGACTGACCTGGAATCCAAAATCAATGCCGGCAGCAAAAGAATTGCGGCGATTTCAAATGAGATTTCCAAGATGGAAATGCGGATTGAAGAAATCAAAGACCGCGAAAACCGTCTTTCTGAGATTCTCGGCGCCAAGCAAAGCAGTTTGGACACCCTCGGCGAAGAGCGCGAGCAGCTTAAAAAGGAAATGAATGAGGTCATTGAACAGCGTTTAGCCAAAGAGGAAGTCCAAAAAGCGCTGGAAGCGGAAATTCAGGAAATTGAAGCCGAACTCAACAATCCCGAGCTGGAAGAATTCCGCAGAAAAGCGCAGCGCATTGACGATGAAATTCAGCGGTTGAAAGAGCGTCTCAGCGATATTAAATCGGATATGAACGCGGTCGAGCTTGCCAAGCAGCATGCCGAAAGCATCATTGAGGAAACGAAAACGGAACTGGAAGAGCTGGAAGAGAAGAAACGGACCGGAAAAGACAATATTGCCGCGCTTATGGCTGAAATTGCCGGACATGAAGGACGGCAGCGCCAAAATGAAGAGCGCGAACTTGAAATTACGAATGAATTAAAGGAACTCCGCGACAGGCGTGAAGCGCTGGAACAGAAGGCGGATGACGCGCGCAAGAAGTCGGAAAAGATTCGCTTTTCTTATGAGGAAGTCAGGCGCCACAAAGATGCGTGTTTCCTCACGAAGCAAACGCTTGAAAAGCAATTTGTCGATTTGTCCAATGAAGTCAAGGAGCGCGGTTTGGATGAAATCGCCGACGATGAGGAAATTCCGTCTTACCAGACTGTTTACATTACGATTGAATCTCTTGAAAAGGAGATGGAAGCGCTTGAGCCTGTCAATATGCGCGCGATTGACGAGTATGATGCCGTCAATGACCGCAAGGAAGAGCTTTCCGGGCGCCGCGACACGCTGTTTAATGAGCGGGAAGAGCTTCTCACCCGCATCGACCAGTATGAGAAGCTGAAGCGGGACACGTTTATGGAAGCTTACAACGGCATCAACGAGAATTTTACGCAGGTGTTTTTTGAACTTGCCGACGGCCACGGCGAGCTGATTCTGGAAAATCCGAATGATCCGTTTGCCGGCGGCATGACGCTTCACGCGCAGCCTAAGGGCAAGAATATTCTGCGTTTGGAAGCGATGTCGGGCGGTGAGAAAAGTTTGACCGCTCTTGCGTTTATTATTGCGATTCAGGGTTACAGGCCGGCGCCGTTTTATGTTTTTGACGAAGTCGACCAGAATTTGGACGGCTGGAACGTTGAGCGTGTCGCCGAGCGTGTTGAAAAGTCCGCGAGAGTCGCGCAGTTTATCGTTATTTCTTTGCGCAAGCCGATGCTTGAACAATCCGACAGGATCATCGGCGTGACGCAGCTTGAAGGAACCACCAGTATCACGGGGGTGAAGTCGGCATGAGTACTGAAATCGACTCAATTCTTATAAATGAAGACAGATTAGACTTATCCGATCATAAATCGGACGATATCATGAAAAACGAAAACGCGAAATCTTATTTTATTGATTCTTTGGGCGACAGTTTGGCCGAAAGCGGTATCAACGTCGACAGTCTTGACTTTTCGTCTTTCATCGGCAACGAACCGATTGAGATTTTGGTCGAGCTGGCCAAAAATGATAAAATAGATCCGTGGAACATTGATATTGTTCAGGTGACCGATACTTTCCTCAATAAAATCGAAGAGCTTCAGCAGATGGATCTCCGCATTTCGGGACGGACGCTTCTTTATTCCTGCGTTCTTCTGCGTATGAAATCAACGGGTCTGTTCCGCGAGGAAGAGGCGTTTGAAGAGGAATTCTTTGAAGACGAGGGTGATTATGAGGAAGAATTCGACATCAACGAATTCAATATGCCGCTTCTGCCGGTCCGAAGATCTGCCCGCCGTCCGGTGACGCTGAAGGAATTGATTGACGAGCTGAAGAAAGCGGAAAAGGATGTTGTCAAAAGACGGGAACACCTGAGAACGGAAAGCAACCGCCGCTACATTGATGTCGAGCTGACGACGGAAGATGTGATGAACATCGCGCACGACGAGGCGATTTTAAAGAGAACGGGAACGCTTATGGATTTGCTCCGTCAGTTCTTTAAAAAACAGGAATTTGTCACGCTGGACGAGATTTTCACGTTTGACGGCGCCGACAGAATTATGGATTACATTACGCTTTTGTTCTTGGCGGTCATGAAGGAAATCATGCTGTACCAAAAGGAAATTTACGGAACGCTTTATGTGTATCCGTTTGATGCTGTTTTTGAAGGCAGCGAAACGGCGGTCGAAGCCGAAGCTGAAACAAAAGCCGTTGCCAAATACGAAACAGCTGCTGAAATCGGAAAGGCTGCCGGAACCGGAATAGTCGCTAATTCTGAAAACGCCGCAAAAGCCGAAACGGCTGCTGAAATTGAAACGGCTGCTGAAATTGAAACGGCTTCCGGAATTGAATCGGCATCCGACATTCAAAAGAATTGAGTTTAATCTGATGGTATTATGACAGAGGAAAATACTGCAAAACAAATTATCGAAGCCGCTTTATTTGCTGCCGGCAGCACGGTGACGGCCGAGACTTTAATGAAAATTTCGGGTCTTTCCAAAAAGGAAATTACGCTGTTGGTCGCCGAACTTCAGGAGGGTTATAAGTCGCGCGGGTCGGGTATTGAAATTGCGGATTTGTCGGGGCGTTTTGTGATGCAGATTAAGCCGGAATATGCGGAAAAGGTCAAGGATGTGGCGCCTAAGGAGCTGACGACGCCGCAGTTAAAGACGCTTTCAATTATTGCTTATCATCAGCCGATTACAAAGGCGGAAGTCGCTGACATGCGCGGCGGCAATGCTTACGAACACATCAACGAGCTTCACGAGCGCGGTTTTATTGAACTGAAACCGCACGGGCGAACGAAGATGATAACGACGACGAAGCTGTTTGCGGAATATTTCGGAATCGCTTCGAATGATTCGGCGGATGTCCGGAATAAAATGGTTGAAATTTACCGCGCGCAGGGCGGTCAAAGCGACATTTCGAGTTTTTCTTCGAGGAAAAGGCTGGCGGTCACTGAAATGTATGAATCGGTGATGCGTATGTGCGGCATTACGAATTATAAGGTTGTCAATCCGTATCAGCCGGGCGAAAGTGATTTGCAGATTCTGGAAGAGACGGACATTTTGGTGATGGCCAAAGGTTACGCCGAAAAGCTCGGCGATTTAAATCCGCCTTACGGCGGCACGGTTTTGGAGATGTCTTCGACGACGTTCGGGGATTTGATCGAGGACATTCATTTGATTGAAAAAGAACTCGGCGAAAACTTCACGCGTTTCGGGAAGCAATCCAAGAAGGAAGAAAATCTCACGGATTTGAAAGAGCTTCAGGAAATTTACAGAAACAAAGCGCTGATGGTCAAATCAAAAGCAAGTCCGGCAACGGAAATGTCTGCCAAACTTTTGGGTGAACTCGGCATCGGTCTTTCTGTTGACGGTATTGTTGTGTCTCCCGATTACGGCAAGTCAAGCGGCGGCAAGAAGGTCAAAAAAGGCGAAGTCGTCTTCCCGACGCATAAAAATCAGTCCGGCAATTTAATCAAGCGCGTCTGCGAAAAGTATGACGCAGTTATCGGCGGCCTCAGGGAAATTGATAAGGCTGAGCGGGATGCCGGCAAGAAAGAAAAGACGGCCAAAAAGGACGCGGTTTCAGAAGAATAATTTTCTCAATTATTCATCGCTTTTTTAATTTTTATTTCATTTTTCTTTTTTTCTTGTTCGTTTTTCTTGTTTGTTTTTCTTGTTTGTTTTTCTTGTTTGTTTTTCTTGTTTGTTTTTCTTGTTTGTTTTTCTTGTTTGTTTTTCTTGTTTGTTTTTCTTGTTTGTTTTTCTTGTTTGTTTTTCTTGTTTGTTTTTCTTCTTTGTTTGTTTTTCCTTTTTTGCTTTTCTTGTTTTGTTTATTAAAAACGAAACATCGTTTTTGATAACTTTTCAAACCCGAACCCCCTCTTCCATGAAATAAAGAAATAGAAAACGGGGTTCGTTTTTCTTTAATTTTTGAAGAAAACGATGTTTCGGTTTGTAATTAAATGAAATGAAAACCCGTGAACCGCCCCTCCAATCTGAATTTTGTGAGCGCAGCAAGCATTAGGAAGATTGGAGATGGACCAAATGATTTCAATTAAAACAAAAAACCGTCTTTTTTGCAGCGCACTGCTTCATCTGTGTATGCTGCCGCTGTTTTATTTGTGTGTGCTGCTGCTTTATCTATGTGTACTGCCGCTGCTGTCTGCACAGAGAGATGCGTTTCCATGTGCATCATCTCATTCTTATCACATCCGCTCGCTACGCGAGCGTGGGCACAGATTACCTTACTGTTTCCGTTTGCACAGCTACCTTACTGTTTCCGTTTGCTGCCGCTACCTTATTGTTTGCGTTTGCACAGATTACCTTGCCGATTCCGTCAATACAGTTGCCGATTTGCCGGCCTGTCAGCTGCCGCCGCCGCTTTGCCGCGCGCGAACGGCACAATTTTTAAAACAAATTCAAAACTATCCTATCCCGCGATTTCGAATCGTATTCAAAATCATCCTATCTCACGATTTCGAATCCTATTCAAAACCGTCCCTCGATTTTGAATCAAATTCAAAAAACGGTCATTTTCGGCTTTTGATTCTTTTTACAATCCGCTCTTTCTTTTTAATCGCCGCATCGGCCGCCGTGTCGATTCCTTTTTTCATTTCTTCAAAATCGGGGGGCGTCTTTTCGCCGATGACTTTTTTCAGCGGCGTATAGGCGGCTTCCCGGAACAGCGGCTTGAATTCTTTTTCGCCGTTGTCTGAAATCAGCGCGGTGTCGAATTTGCCGTTCTGCTTTTCTTCAATGCGGCCGACAATGTACATTTTTACGCCTGTTTTTTCGACTTCTTGAATGACTTTTTCCGCGGTCTTTGGGGGGCAAATCACAAGCAGGGAATCAATTGAGACGCCGCGGAAATCAATTCCGAGTTTTTCAAACATTTCCAGGACGGTCGGCTCAACGCAGCGAATCAGCGCGCTGTCCTCAAAAACAAGGCGAACGTTTGCTTCTTTCGAAATTTCATACGCGTCGCCGCGGACGCCGCCGTTTGTCACGTCGGTCATGACATGGATTTTTGTGTGAAGCTTGTCTTTTGAATCCAAAAGCGCCTGCGCCGCGATTAAAAAATCAATGTTTAATGTTTTGTCAACGACTTCGGCGGCTTTTTCGTAGCCGGAATAAACGGCGGCCGTCGTCACCGTGCCGCCGCCGGTTCCTTCCGTCATTAAGATAAGATCGCCGGGAACGGCCCGATTCCGAGCGGTCAAGCCTTCGGCCTCAACCGTTCCGACAGCGCCGACGCAGCCCGTCATCCGCTCGCCGATGACCATGTCGCCGCCGATTCGAAGCGTGCTTCCGGTCACGAGCGGAATTCCCGAGAGGTCGGAAACGGCGGAAATGCCCGCCAGATGATCAAAAATCATTGCCGCGTCACCGTCGTCGGCGACATGAATGTCCGAAAGCATGGCGGACGGTTTTGCGCCCATCACGTAAATGTCCCGAAGCGCGGCTTTTGCAACATGAAAGCCGGCCAAAAACGGAAACGCGCTGAGACGGGAATGCATGCCGTCAACCGTGACGACCAGGTAATCAGATTTTCCGGAAATTTCGACAACGCCCGAATCATCCGAATTTGAAGAATCCAAAACCGCCGACGTCTTTCCGATCACCTGGCCGATCTTTTTGTGAACATAAAAATCCCCGGCGCCGCGCGAACCGACGCCGAACGCGCCCATTGAGGCGCCGCTTTTTTGATATTCAAAAACATCGCCGGCCGCAGAAAGGGCGGCCTGTGCTTCCCGAATCACCGCCGCGGCAAAAGCGTCGGCTTCCGGTTCGGAAATATCTTTTAATTCCGTTAATTTTTCCGTTAATTTTTCCTTGACTTTTTCCTTGCCTTTTTGCTGCGCCGCCGGCTCATTTTCCGACAGCAGCCGCATTGCGTATCCTTCTAAATCCATAATTATTTCAGAAGGCGGTTTTAATATTAAATTCCTGCCTTAAAGAAAACGGAGTCATTTCTGTCAAATCCGGTTGTTTTCGAATACATTTTGGTTGTGTGAATATTCTTATAAACGGATTCAATATGCTGTTTTTTAAGTGTGAAATGAATTTAGAAGTGCCGAAATAAATTCGTTTTTTCATTCAACAGATTTATATACTTTAATGTTTGATTAAGATTTGTTTTCGTCTAACCGAAATATTTTGAATAAACGAAAAATGATAAGATCAGTTCAAAAATTATTGCCTCTCTGAAAACCCTCTCTTCATGTCATTAATTTTTACCTTATTTCTTGATCCGTTTCGTTTTTTGTTTATTTGGCTTATTTCAACCCTTGGCAGAGATTGCAGGAAACTGTGATTTTTTCCAAAAAAAGTATGTGAGAAAACGAATGACACCACGTGTCTCATTCAATCATTTCAAAAACAAAAACGTATAATCCACCCCAAAAACTTGAAAGCAGATAACTCCGAAAAAAAGAAAACCGGCTTGTTTGACAGGCCGGTTTCTTTTCTTCAATACAATGTTTTCATTTTCATTCATTTCATTATTATTTCATTGATTCTCAACTGAGCAGCAGTTCGATGAATTGCGGTGAATTTCAATGGGTAATGCAGTGAACTTCATCAAAATGCAGTGAACTTCATCAAAATGCAGTGAACTTCATCAAAATGCAGTGAACTTCAACGAATCACAGCAAGTTTCATGAAGTGCAATGAATTGGCATTCGGATTTAAAGTAAATCTTTGTTTTTTATGAAACCGCAGTCAGAACAGAACGGATTGCGCAAAACGATTGGCATAAATGACAGAATAATACAGCAATAAACATTAGTGATTGGCATGGCAGAAACATTAAACAATGTGAAGCCGGGATGTTCCTGTAAGGTTGTGAACATCGGCGGCAACAATATTTTGAAAAATCGCCTTTTATGCATGGGCGTCACACCGGGGACTGAAATCGATGTCGTTAAAATCGCACCGCTCGGTGATCCGGTCGAATTGAAAATTAGAAACTATACGCTTTCAATCCGCAAAAAAGAAGCGGCCGGCATCTTTGTAGAAGATGTTCGGGAAATGAAAGACGCGGACGGAAAAAACAAGAACGGCAATGCCAAAAAATCCTCTCGAGGTGCTTTCTGAAATGGCGGATCTTGCAAAATACACCATTGCGCTTGCCGGCAACCCTAACTGCGGCAAAACAACGCTTTTCAACCGCCTGACAGGCTCCAATCAAAAAGTCGGCAACTGGCCCGGCGTCACGATTGAGAAAAAAGTCGGTTCTTACACAAAAATAAAACCCGGTACAAGCGGTAAAAACGACGGCGACAAAGAAACCGTCAAAGAAACCGTCAATGTCGTTGACTTGCCCGGCATCTATTCTTTAACCCCTTATTCCGCGGAAGAAATTATCGCCCGCAATTATATCGTGGATGAAAACCCCGATTTGGTCATCAACATCGTTGATGCCACCAACCTGGAGCGCAATCTCTATCTGACATTCCAGCTCAAAAAACTGGGCTGCCCGATGATTGTCGCGCTGAACATGATGGACGAAGTTGAACAGAACGGCACAGTCATTGATTTTGAAAAAATGTCCGAACTGCTCGGTGTTCCGATCATTCCGATTTCCGCGATTGAAGGAAAAAGCTTCTCCTCCAAAGTCGCGAAATTAATGGGATACAAATCATCCAAAGTCGCCGAAGGCGGCGTAGAACGTTTAATCGCAAAAGCCAACGATATTTTGGATCACAGCTACAAATATTTCGGAGACAACCCGCAGGAAATTCCCGCTTCCGAAAACAAAGAAGTCCTTTCCGAAGAGTCGTTCGAAAAGAAAAAATTCGATCCCGCGCTTCTGAAAAATGCCGACAATATTGATTATGACGAACATTCCGCCGAGATTTACGGTGAAATCGAAAAAATCGTATCGGCAACGGTTCGCGAAGGAGAAAAGCAAGTTCAGCAGGATCGAACTTCGAAAATCGACGGCATTTTGACAAACAAATGGCTTGGCATCCCGATTTTCTTAGTCCTGATGTTTATCGTATTTCAACTTTCATTTACAGTCGGCGGTATTTTTACCGATTGGATTGATGTTTTCTTCAATGAAACGCTGGCCGAATTTGTCGAAGAGTGGTTTACCGAAGCCGGAACAGCCGACTGGATGATCGACCTCGTGGTCAACGGTATCATTGCCGGTGTCGGCGGTGTTTTGACATTCGTTCCGCAGATTTTCATTCTCTTCATGTTCCTCACGCTTATGGAAGACACCGGTTATATGTCCCGTGTCGCTTTCCTGCTTGACCGCATCTTTAAATACATCGGCCTTTCCGGAAAAAGCTTCATTCCGCTGATTCTCGGATTCGGCTGCTCCGTTCCCGCCGTTATGGCGGCCCGAACGCTGGATAATGAAATGGACCGCAAAACAACCATTTTCATCACACCGTTCATGTCATGCGGCGCACGCCTGCCGATTTATGCTTTGTTTGTCGGTGTGTTCTTTTCCAACCATTACGGGCTCACCATGCTGTTCCTGTATCTGCTCGGCATTCTCGTTGCCATCGGCTCTGCCTGGCTCCTGAAGAAAACGATCTTCAAAGGTCCGTCCTCTCCGTTCATTATGGAATTGCCGCCGTACCGTCTTCCCGATTTGTACACCTATCTCAAACACATTTGGGAAAAGACACGCGGATTTATCATCCGGGCCGGTACAATCATCTTCCTGGCATCCGTTTTGATTTGGTTCCTGCAGGGCTATGACTTTTCGTTCAGCGCTGTTGAAGATTCGGCAGACAGTATCTTGGGTGTTGTCGGAACGGTCATTGCGCCGATCTTTGAGCCGCTCGGATTCGGTGACTGGCGCGCTGCAATGTCTCTCTTTACAGGTTTCATTGCCAAAGAAGCGGTCGTCTCGACGATTGAAATCTTATACACGCCCGAAGACTTTGAAATGCTCTTTACGCCGGTTATTGCGCTGGCTTTCATGGTGTTCACATTGCTTTACCTGCCCTGTTTGGCAGCATTCGCAACGATTAAGCGTGAACTCAACAGCTGGAAATTGGCCATCCTCGCAGCCGTTTATCAGACAGCGATTGCCTATGTCGCAGCATTTGTCGTCTACCGTGTCGGTCTGCTGGTTGTTCAGTATTTGATGTGACGGATGAAAGATGAATTAAAAAATAATCATTCAAAGGCTCAAACAATTCCAAAGTTCAAGCCATTCAAAATCAAAAACAAAAATATCAAAAAAAATCAAAAATAAAATCGAAACAAAAAACTCAGCCGGGTTTCCGGGAAAGCTTCCTCCAAATAAGCGGGAAGCTTTCCGGTTCCGCCGGCATTCGATAAACATTCAAATAAATTCAGGAGATTCAAAATGACAGGCATTCATTTCAGCAGCGCCGGGTTTGGCATTCATTTAACGGATATGCGCTTTGAAGGTATTCATGTCGGCGGTATTCATTTAAATGAAATTGTCACGCTTTTTGAAAGCGAATCGGGGGCATGAAAATGGCAGAAATTGCATCTTTGCTTCCGCAGTTATTGGTTTATGCTTTACTTCTCTTTGCGGCGTATCTTTTATTCCGCCAAATTCGAAAGCTTCTGCGCGGCGAAACCGGGTGCACCGGCTGTTCTTCCGGCGGCGGCTGTTCTAAATCAAGCGGCAGCTGCTGCGGCGGAACGGAGCACCCCAAAGACGAGCTCAAAACAGTGGAAATTAAGAAAAAATGAAACGTTAAACAAAAATGAAACGTTAAACAGAAATAAGAAAACAATTGGGAATAAAAATTAAACGGGAATGAAAAACAGAAATGAAAACGATAATCTAAACGATTGTTTTAACAGGCCTTCACATGCCACCCGTTCGGCTTGTTAAAACAACACGATTGCCGGCTTTGAGGTTCCGACGTCGCCAATCCGAGGACCTGAAACATAGCCGAGCAACTTTAATTCGGAAGGAATTGCCTGCAAATCAGCGACCACCTCTTGCTGCCGCAGCGATTTCTTCCGATTTTCTTTCTATTCTATTTTTATAATCTATTCTAATCTGTTTTTATAATCTGTTTTTCTTTATCTCTTATCCTGCTTTCGGTTTTTCGCTCCGTTTCCGCTATTCAATAAAACCGCGATCGGATTTTTTTCAATTTCAAAAACTTATGCTGTACGCGCGCGGGTGAGCCGCGCAAACAAAAAGGCAGCAGGCAAACAAACAGGCAAACAAGCAAACCGATAGAATATCAATTGCCGCATTCAATGCAAAGTGTCCGGCGGCAGGTTTCGTTGTCAACGATCCATTTGTTGCCCCAGTCTTTGAGTGCCTGGACAATTTCGACAAGTTCTTTTCCGCTTTCCGTGAGCGAATATTCGCATTTGACGGGGAAAACCGATGAGTCAACCGTTTTTTGAATCAAGCCTTCCTGTTCCATTTCTTTCAGGCGCGTTGACAATGTTTTGGGCGTGATGTCGTTGAGCTGTCCTTTCAATTCGTTGAACCTTTTGCCGCAGACATTTCCTTTGTAAAGCTCATGAAGAATGCAAAGCGTCCATTTTTTGCCGACGAGATCCGTTATTTTATAAATTGTACAATCCTTCATAGTATCCGATATGAAACTTCTTACTATTTAAATGAATATCTTCATAATATCTGGTATCGAAAGGATACCGTCCATCCATTCAATTGCGGACAAATCCTTGAGACAATTCTTGAAACAATTCTTGAGACAATTCTTGAAACAATTCTTGAGATCATTCTTGAAACAATTCTTGAGACAATTCTTGAGACAATTCTTGAGACAATTCTTGAGATCATTCTTGAGACAATTCTTGAGATAATTCTTGAAACAATTCTTGAGAATCTTTGAAATGTAAAATACAAAATATATTTGTGCGGACTTATTCGTGCGAACTTATTAATATGCAGATATTAATATAAAAACGGAAAACGGAATTAAAACGAAAACATCAATTCCGGAGGAATTTTCAATGTTCTGCTATCAATGTGAAGAAACAATGAACGGCACAGGCTGTACAATGAACGGCATGTGCGGTAAAAAAGGTGAAGTCGCTGTCCTTCAGGACAGATTAATTTATGCGCTGAAAGGATATGCCTTCTGCAACAGCCGCGGCCGCCAAAAAGGGTGTAATGATCCCGATTTCGGCCCGTTTGTCATGGAAGCTTTATTTTCAACACTGACCAATGTCAATTTCGACGGCGCGTATTTTGAAACCAAAATTCAGGAAACGCTTGACCGCCGCGATGTTGTCCGAAATGCGGTTCACGACGGCGCGCCGCCCGGCCCGCAAGCGCCGAATGTCGCGACCATTACTTATGACGAATTAATGGCAAAAACAGCGGATGAAATCGGTGTTTTGTCAATCGGCGACATTGACACACGCTCGCTTCGGGAAACTTTAATCTACGGTTTGAAAGGCATTTCCGCTTACGGAATGCACGCGCACATTCTCGGCTCCGAAAGTGAAGATGTCTATCAGTTCATTGAAAAAGCGCTTGTCTCAACGATTGACGCGTCCCCGCTCGGAAATCCCGACAAAGACGGCATGATTGCGCTTTTAATGGAATGTGGAAGCATCGGCGTTAAAATTATGTCCATGCTGGATGCGGCCAACACCGGCGCTTACGGCAGCCCTGTCCCGACTCAAGTGTCAACCGGTGTCGGTAAAAATCCCGGCATTTTGATCAGCGGACACGATTTGAAAGACTTGGAAATGCTTTTGGAACAAACAAAAAGATCCGGCGTTGACGTTTACACGCACGGTGAAATGCTTCCGGCGCACGGATATCCGTCTTTCCAAAAATATGACAACTTCGTCGGCAATTACGGCAATTCCTGGTGGCACCAGAAATCGGAATTTGAAAAATTCAACGGCCCGATTTTAATGACGACAAATTGTCTTGTGCCCCCGAAAGAAACCTATGCCGGCAGACTGTTCACGACAAATATGGTCGGCTACGCAGATGACAAAGCACAATTAAAACACATTCCCGCCAATGCCGAAGGCAGCAAGGATTTCTCTGAAATTATTGAGCTGGCCAAGAAATGCCCGCCGCCCGAAGAGCTTGAAAACGGAACGGTGATGACCGGCTTTGCGCACGCTGCAGTGCTTTCCGTTGCCGACAAAGTGGTTGAAGCGGTGAAAGCCGGCGATATCAAAAAGTTTGTTGTGATGGCCGGCTGCGACGGACGCCGAAAAGAGCGCGAATACTACACCGAATTTGCCGAAGCGCTTCCGCACGACACGGTTATTTTGACGGCCGGATGCGCGAAGTACAGATACAACAAATTGGACTTAGGCGACATCGGCGGCATTCCGCGCGTTTTGGATGCCGGACAGTGCAACGACTGCTACTCGCTTGTCGTGATTGCTCTTGAGCTCGCCAAAGCGTTCGGCGTTGAAACCGTCAACGATTTGCCGCTTGTCTTCAACATCGCCTGGTACGAGCAGAAAGCAACGCTTGTCTTCTTATCGCTTCTCTCGCTCGGCGTTCAAAACATCGTGATCGGCCCGACACTTCCGGCCTGCATCTCCCCCGATGTTCTGGATGTTTTGGTCAAGACATTTAATGTCAGCAAAAACACTGATGTCGAATCCGACATGAAGAGATTAATTACACTCTGATTGATCGTCTCTGATTGATCGTCTCTGATTTCGGATTTGATTCATCATATCCTCAAAAACGAATCAATGAATCCAAAAACGAACTAAAATCAAAAACGGAAAAACAGGAACTTCAAAAACGAGTCTTGTATGAAATAAAATATTAAAAACGAAAGACACAACCATGTAACAAACGGGTGCCCAAATAATGCGGCATCCGTTTATTTCTTATATTTTCCATCTTTTTCATATTCTTCATTATTCTATTGATTCTCTGTATCATTCTCTGTATCATTCTCTGTATCATTCTCTGTATGTATCATTCTTTGTATCGTTCTGTATCAATTCCGAATCTTTTGAATTCGTTAATTTACGGTGAAAAAATGCCTTCTCAAAAAATTGCAATTATCCGCTGCAACATTGTTTCCGAAACCTGTCCCGGGTTTGCCTGTATGAATTCTTTTAACAACAAAACCGCTTATTTCAAAGATTACGATGAAACCGACACCCTGATTGCCGTATTTACCTGCGGCGGCTGCAGCGGAAGACGCGTGACCCGTTTATGCGAATCCGTCAAAAAACACGGGGCGACTGCCGTTCACCTCGCTTCCTGCATGTGCAAAGGAAAAGACGGCGAATATTTGTGCCCGCACATCGATTTAATCAAAAAAAGGATTTCGGCTGCCGGACTTGAAATTGTTGAGCGGACGCATCACTGATTTTCGGCATCCTCCATTTCCGCAATTTTGCCGCATTTATGGTTTTTTGAAAGAACAGGGGAGCCCGACAACATATTTCCCGCAAATTGTCGAACCATTATAGATTGCGGCATTTTTCAATGTTGTTTCGTGACATTTATATCTGTCAAATTTTTCCGCAGTCAATGCTCCTGAAAAACAATGTTTGACACAAATACCGCAGCTTCCTTTTCTTTTGTAAAGGCAGTATTCTTCTTCGGGTTGGCTGTCTGCTTCTATCGGCAAATCTGTTATGATGCTGTAATATCTTCCGCAGCAGCCGTTTTCTGTAATCAGCATTTGGTTGATACCGAATGTGCCGTGTCCGGCAGCTTTAGCGATATGGCGATGGGACCATCGGCTTTTTAAAACATCATCACTGAACGAACTCGCATTTGCCGGAACCGCCGCCCTGTAACCTGTGTCGCTGATGATTCGGACAAGATGATCGTTGAGTTCATTGGATAACTTATATGTTTCCTGATAGGCTTTTGCCCAGCATTCGGAAGCGAATCCGTCTCCAAGATTGCTTGCGGCAACTTCGGGGATGAAAGGCAGGTAATATGTAAGAATAACCGTCGGCTTCTCCAAAAAGTCCTCCGGCATGTAATGATTTTCCATAACAATTGTTTTGAGGTTTCGGATTTCGGGATGAAATGCGTCGGCATATCGAATCATCGGTGTTTGCCAAATATTTGAAATACCGTTCCGGCGGCAGTAATTTTCGATAAACTTTTCTGCTTCTTCTTGAATTATTTCTTTCATTCACCATTCGCCTTCTTTATTTCTTTTCGTTCTTTCCTTTTTGAGCTCTTTGCTGCTGTTTTTTTGCCGCTGTCTGTTTCGAATTAATTTTCACCGTTTTCTTCGGTTTAATTTCGCTCGGCGCCGTAAACCGCCACTCGATATTTCTGTAATGATCATCGGCGTAATCAATACCGATTCTTTTTCCGGTGACGTATTCGGGTTTCGTTCCATCGTCTTCTATCCAGATTTCTTCGGATGTCGTCAAATCATCATCATTCAGTTCTTTTGTGATCTGCATCGCTTTTGTCAGCCGGCCGGGTCCGTAATTCCCTTCAAGACCGCGCAGAAGCGCTGCCTGCGGCTGCCCGTCTTTTCCCGTGACCGCGTTAATCAAATGGTGGACGCCGTAACAAAGATAGACATAAGTGCGTCCGGGCGGTCCGTAAAGAACGACCGTTCGGTTCGTTTTGCCGGCTTTCGCGTGACAGCCTGTGTCTTCTTCGCCGCGGTAAGCTTCCGTTTCGGTAATCCGAAGCCGCAGTATTTCACCCGTCGGCAGGCGGCGCACAAGGATTTTTCCGATCAAATCAGGGGCCACTTCCAAAACGTCGCGGGCGTAAAAATCAAGGGTTAATCTTTTCGATTTTGTCATAATGAATCAAAAATAGTTTGTTTGTTTTTCCGTTTTTTAATCTGTTCAATTGAATCTGCTTTTAACAAATTTCGTTTTAGCGTTTTTCACTTTTAGCATTTTCACTTTTAGCATTTTCACTTTTAGCGGATTCTGTTTGAATTCCGCTTTTTATTTGAACTTTGTTTTTATTCCGTTTTTAATAAATCCGTTTTTAATAAATTCGTTTTAATGATACTTCATATCATCAGCAAATCATTCATTTTGTTTTTTCTTCATTTCATTTTCCATATCCACGATTTTCTGATGAGCGTTTTCGATTTTTTGTTTTTTCTCTTCTTTTTCGTCGACTTCATCGGAATTGTCCGGTCTGTAATCGGGTCGGTTCCGATTTTTAAATTCGTCGGGCCCGAGTTCTTTGAACTGTTCGTATTTGCGTTCCAGGACGCGGCCGAAACAGGAAAGCGAATCGCATCTGTTGAAATACCGCGCGGCGATTAATTCATAGACTTGGCGCTCTTCCTTTTCAGTTCCGACAATAATGTAAACGGACGGATAAGTCGCGTCGGCCATTCTGAATTGGCCGAATATTTCAAACCCTTCGTACTTTTTAATAAACTCGTCCCGATAAAGGATTTCATACGGAAGGCCGAACTTTTCCATGTAGTCGGCAACTTCTTTCTTTAATCCTTTTGCATCATGTGTGAGCCGATACAGCGGACATTCGATTTTTGAAGGCGTTAAACTTCTTTTAAAAAACAGGGAAATTTTATTTTCGGGGAGGCTGTCTATGTCAAATATAAAAACAAGCTTCTCCGATTTTTCCGGAGGTTCTGTCATTTTTTAATCATACCTTTATAATAACATTGATAATCTGAATTGATTTTCTATGTATGGCTTTCCCACCGTTTAACCTTTTTGATTCATTCATCGTTTCATCAAGAATTCATAAAAACATTAAAAATTCATAATATTCGTTAACAAATCATTCATCAAAAATAACTTTTAAAACCCGGAAATCGCCGTCATGAATGTTTTCGATTCCGATTTCTTCAATCATTTTCTCAAACTTTTCATCAAACGGAATCGGATTTCCTTTAAAGAACAGAAGCGCTGTTTCTTCGTTGATTTTCAATTCTTTGAGAATATCGCCGGCGGTTTTGAGTTTTGAGATGTCGATCTCTTTGTTTGTTTTGATGCCGTTTTGATCGAGTTCGACATTTATTCTGTCTGTTTTGTTTATTTCGTTATTTTCGTTTATTTTATTTTCAGTCATAAAATCAATATTAATCACCTGCCTGTATTTAAAAAATCGTTTTTTAAAAATTTCAGCAGAGTTATATTTGATCTGTTTATTCTTGTTTTTATGACATTTCAGATGTATAAACAGCTTTGTTTCCACGCAGCAATCAGCGGGTTCAGCTATTTGTTTATCGTTTTAACATCTGTTTTCGTCGGATTTATCGGTGCTTCCGTTATCATGGCATCTTCTTTCGGGTTGCTTCAGATTGCTTATCTGTTCGGGCAGGAAAATAATATTTGGTTTATTCTGCTGGATAATATTTCATCAATCTGTTCGCTGGCATTATATTTCCTGTTTCAGCTCAGCGGGATTAATCTTATGTATAAAGATATTGTATACAACACACGGACAATTGTTCATTACATTAATCGGTGGGAAAATCATGAAAAGCAGAATTGATTTTGAACAAAATTATCCTTTGGAAACGGATTTCTTGTCGAAAACGAATCCTTTGCCGAATAAAAATCATTTATTTAAAATTCTTCTAAAGAGTTTTTTTATGGTTTTGATTTATTTTGTTTCCGTTTTTTATATCTGTTTCATTATTTCGGGAACAATCGCGTTTATCGCTGTTGCTTTGTTTGATATTGCAAATCCCGATCTGTTTGTTCAGGCTCTCAGCATCTTCATATTGTCGGCGCTCGGCGGCATAGACTTTTATCGCTCGTTCAAAGGTAAATGGTCGTTGGTTTCATTTATTCTTTCAATTCCGATCATGGCCGGAATGCTTTTAAAAGCGATTTTAAGCGGAAAAAACAAAATCCAATTTGATGTCAAACCGCCTCAATTCAATCGTTTGATTCGGGAAATTTCTAAAATCAGAATTCAATAATCTAAATCCAATAAATCAAAATTCAATTCTTGTATTCGTTATCGAATTCTTAAATTTCGATTATGATTCCGATTATGATTCCGATTATTTTTTCTTTTTTCTTTTTTCTTTTTTCGCTTCTTTCTTTTAAAAACCTTTAAATGCAATGAACGGATATGTCGCATGTTTCATTTCGGGATCCGTCCCGTTGGAATGTGGCCGCAGGAAAAGTGCGGCTGAACCGTGAAACTATAAAATTTTGGTGAAACACAAATGGTAAAATCTTACTATGGATACGTCAGGGACGCCTGGAAAAAGCCGGACGAAACCTACGTGGACGAACTCAGATGGGAACGTCTCCAGACTTGGAGAAAAGAAGGTTCTGTTACAAGAATCGAAAGACCGACAAGAATCGACCGTGCCAGATCACTCGGCTACAAAGCCAAGCAAGGCATCGTTGTCGCACGTGTCAAAGTCAGACGCGGCGGTCTCAGAAAGTCCAGATACATCCGCGGAAGACGTACACACAACATGGGTATGAATAAAATTACTGCCGGCAAAAGCATCCAGAGAATCTGTGAAGAACGTGCCGGACGCAAATATCCGAACATGGAAGTCCTCAACTCTTACTGGGTTGCTCAGGACGGTAAATTCAAGTGGTACGAAGTTATTCTCGTCGACCCCAACCACCCCGTTATTCAGAGCGACAAACGCCTGAACTGGATCTGCAAACCCGCAAACCGCGGAAGAGCCCAGCGCGGTCTGACCAGCGCCGGCAAGAAAGGCAGAGGTTTGATGGTCCGCGGAAACGGTTCTGAAAAGAACAGACCGAGCCTTCGCGCACACATGAACAGAGGAAAGTGATTGATTCATCATATCAATTTTCGCGTCATTGCGCACGCGACAGAAGATTTGTCCGGAGTTGATTCAACTCTGGACTTTTTTTTGGCACCCTGCCTGTCTCCGAAAGATCAGCTTTGTGATCTGAAAGAAACAATCGAGACCGAAGGGCACTTCAATAATCCGATTACCATTCAAACCGCCGTTCTCAAGAAGAAAAGCGTTTGTTCTAAATTCGTTCAGTTTTTCAAAGAAAACATCAGCGACGAAGACTTGGAAACACTTCGCGAACAAATGCCCGAACGCTTGGACGACGACCTGAACTTTTACATGCGTTTTTCAAAACAGGCGGCAGCCGCAGGCAAACTTAAACTGACCGAATCATCCGACGCGATTTTTGTCCGCGTCAAAATTGAAACCTATCCGAAATCATGGGAAAAAGCAGGCCCCATCGTGGAGGAATTGTTTGGCAGCAAATAACAAAAATGCAGCAGATGCGGCAACCAATAATGAAAATACGGCGGACATTTTTGATTCCGGAAAGTCAGAATCTCAGGCAAAACGCCGGTTTGATTTTGTTTCCGCCGGTTTTATCGAAGATCTTTGTTCACGGGCGGCCGAAGGGCTTGATTCCGAAGATTTTTTTTCATTTACGGAAGAAATCAATTCATTTTTCAAAAGGTTCGGTTTAACAGATATTATTATTTTCAAAAAAATCGGCAAAACAGGCAAAACGGAACGAACAGATAAAACGGAAAGAACGGATAAAACAGGACGAACGGATAAAACAGAAAGAACAGAATCCGGTTTTAATGATGTCTGTGAAATGCTTTTGAACAATACCGGAAACAGCGGCATCCGTTATTACCGCGGCGCTGAAATTGAAGCCGACAATGAAAATACGCTTTATTCTTTAATCCGAAAAGAAAGGCCGAACGCTGACATTATTGCCGTCCGCTCTTCCGATGAAAAAGTGATTCGCGCCGCAGCGGAATCTCTTGAAGCGGATTTAATCATTCCCGTATCGTATTCGCATTCGGCGGGACGATCCCAAAACGGAAACGGATCTAACGCATCCGGTCTGCATGTCAGCGCCGGCCCGATCAATCATATTGTTGCAAAAATTGCGAAAGACAAAAAAACCGTTTTTGCATTTGATTTATATCCGTTTTTGCAGACGAAAGGCTACCGCCGAAGCAAATTGTTTTCGGACTGCATGGAAATGATTCCGATTCTTCGAAAATACCGCGTTCCGGTTTTATTGTTCAGCGGCGCCGGTTCGTTTTATGACTTCCGCGGGCCGTATGAGTCCGAAGCTTTCGGAGCGCTGCTCGGTCTGTCACGGGATGAAACCGTTTCTGCCGTTTCGGAATATTTTGCGGAAATCATTGAGCGCCGGCAAAAACAAAAATCCGGGAAGCTTTTAATGACGGGCGTTGAAATTGTTGAAGACGCGGATATTGATGCTTAATTCTTTCGAATGTATGTCCGTTGTATATCAGTCGTATATCGGTCGTATGTCGGTCGTATATCGATATATTTATAAGCTTCAAATTCTATCTCATTCTATAACTTATATTGTTATGATTATTATGAAAAACAAAATTCGGCTGTTTTCAGCAGTTTGTTTCGATTTTGAACAAAACGATTAAATCCCCTTATGTTCCTTTTATCTGTATTATTTCTAAATCAGGTGTATTCATTTGGAACCGCTCTTACCGTCACTTCGAAAACGAAAAAGATACATTGCTGTTGAAATCATCAGTGATTTTCCTGTTCAAAGAAACGCTTTTATTTCCGCCGTTTCTCAGGCGGGCTGCGCTGTTCTGGGCGATGTCGGATTTGCGGTTTGCGGCATTTCTGTTCTCGGTTTTGAGAATAATGTCGGAATCGTCAGATGCCGGCACACTTCCGTTTCACAGGCGATTGGCGTTTTGGCGTTCATGACAATGATTGACGGACAAAAAGTGATTGTTCGAACGGCCGGTGTTTCCGGAACCGTAAAAGGCGCGCAGACAAAGTTTCTGCAGAAAGGAAATTAATCAATCATCGGCAGACCGAATCAAAACTGAATCAATAAACTTAAATTCAACTTATTAATCCTACTTAATATATTTTAAATTTAAATTAAATCAATTTAAAATTAAATCATTTTAAAAATTAAAAACAAATTAAAAACTAAAAACAAGAATAAATTAAAAACAGGAGACTTAAAATTATGAAAGATATGGCCCCTCAAATGTACGACCGCGCAAGTACAGTTTTCAGTCCGGACGGCCGCCTCTATCAGGTGGAATACGCCAGAGAAGCTGTCAAAAGAGGAACAACGGCAGTCGGCATTAAAGTCAACGAAGGCGTCGTTTTATTGGTGGACAAGCGTGTTTCCAGCCGCTTGATTGAAGCCAATTCTATTGAGAAAATCTTCCAGATTGACGATCACATCGGCGCTGCCACTTCCGGCCTTGTCGCCGACGCGCGCGCACTCATCGACCGCGCCCGCGTGGAAGCGCAGATCAACCGCGTTTCTTATGACGAACCGATTGGTGTTGAAGTGATTTCCAAGAAAATCTGCGACCACAAGCAGACGTTTACGCAATACGGCGGCACACGCCCGTACGGAACATCTCTTTTGATTGCCGGCGTTGAAGACAACACGCCCAGACTTTTTGAAACAGACCCGAGCGGCGCGCTTTTGGAATACAAAGCAACGGCCATCGGATCCGGCAGAGCGCCCGTCATTGAAGTTTTCGAATCCGATTACAAAGAAGATATGTCTTTGGACGATGCGATTTTGCTCGGCGTCGAAGCGCTTTACAAAGCCGCAGACGGCAAATTCAAACCCGAAACGCTTGAGGTCGGAATCATCACCGTTGCCGAAAAAGATTTCAAGAAATTGACAACCGACGACGTCAAAGTTTTCGCTGACAAGATTTATGAGAAATATCCGAAAACAGAAGAAGACAGCGCTGCCGAAGACGGCGCAAAAGAGACAGATCTCGATATTTAATCGGGATTTTCTTTTTCATTTTTTCTATTTTCATTTTTTTATTTTCATTTTTTTCTAATTTTTCTTTCAAATTCATTTTTCATTGACTTTTTTATTTTTCATTTTCATCTTCCTATTATTCATTTTTTCAATTTTCTTTTTCATTTTTTTCTATTTTCATTTTTTCATTTCTTTTTTTTCTTTATTTTTCTTTATTTTTCTTTATTTTTATTCTATTTTCATTTCTTCTTCAAAAACAAACATTGATTTTTGAAAATCAAACAAATCCGAACTCCCGATAAAACCGGAAAAACAATGCCCTAAATGCAGCTCAAGCAAAAATCGGAGTTCGTTTTTTGAAAATTGAAAAAAAACGATGTTTCTTCTTTTGAAAAATTATCGAAAACCCCAAACAATCACCTCCAACGACGAGTTTCGTGAGCGCAGCAAGCGTTAGGAGGAGTTGGAGATTCGTCCCACGAATTCAACGAAAACACAAATCAAATATTATCATTAATCTTTTTAAAATTCGTATGTTTTTCTTTTAAATTTTCATTTTTTGAAAACCTCTCCAAATTCCGATTTTGTCCGTCGCTTCGCGCCGTCCAAAATTCGGAATTTGGAGTGGGGTTTGCTGTATTTGTTTCAAACCGAAACATCGGTTTTGAAAAATGAATCAAACCCGAACCCTCAATAAACCCCGAAAAAAAATCCGGGAAGAATTTTTAAAAAAATTGAACAAAAAACAGGGTTCGTTTTTGTTTGAAATTTGAAAAAACGATGTTTCATTTGTCTTTCAATTTTTCATCGCTGAAATATTGAAAAACGCTTTGAAATACCGAAACGCTTTAAACGAAGTCAAACCTAAATATTATAAAAATTCAAAATTTATTCAAATCAAATTTAAATCAAATTCAAATTTGCAGTTTATTCAAATTCAATTTATAATTCATTCAAATTCAAAAAAACTTCAGGACTGATTTTTATGGTTTCACTGGACGATGCCGTCACGGCTCATATTAAAAAAGGCAGCAAAGAATTCGAAATTCTCGTTGACCCGGAGCTTGCGCTCGCTTACAAGCGCGGGGACGAAATCAATATTGCCGACATTCTGGCAGTCGAATCTGTTTTTGAAAACGCGAGCCGCGGTGATAAGATCGCGGATTCCGATTTGGTTTCAACGTTTCAGACCGACGATGTTCTTCAAATCGCCGCCGTTATTTTAAAGGACGGCGAAATTCAGCTGACAAAAGAACAGCGCAAACGCTTCCTTGAAGAAAAAAGGAAACAGGTTGTCACGTTTATTTCTCAAAACGCCGTCAATCCGCAGACAATGGCGCCGCACCCGCCGCAGCGCATTGAAATTGCGATGGAAGAGGCGAAAGTCAATATTGATCCGATGAAAAGTGTTGACGAGCTTGTTCAAATCACGATGAAAGCGATTCGCCCGCTCATTCCGATCCGCTTTGAAGAAGTCAGCGTGGCCGTCAGAATTCCCCCGCTTTACGCGCCCAAAGCTTTCGGCGATGTTTCAGCGTTCGGGAAAATGCTCAAAAACGAATGGCAGTCCGACGGTTCGTGGATTGCAGTGATTCGAATCCCTGCCGGTATGCAAACCGATTTCTACGCTCTTTTAAATCATATCACAAAAGGCGAAGCGGAAACAAAATTAATCAAAGACGAATCGCCGTCAAAAGATTAATTTTTCATTTTCATTTTCATTTTTCATTTTTCATTTTTATTTCTTTTACTTCTTTTTTTGTTTTTTTAATTTTTCAGATTTCCAGTGTCCGTTTTTGTCAGTTTTTCGATTTCTGTGAGTGATGTCTGTCCGTTTATTGCGGGATGTATCAATATCAGTTAGTGCCATCAGCTAGTGTCATCAATCAGTTAGTGCCATTAGTTTGCGTTTCTGACAGTAAGTGGAGTGCATTTCCATATGCATATGCTCTTTCTTATCACATCCGAACGCTCTCGCGAACGGGAGCATAGATTACCTTACCGATTCCGCTTGCCGCAGCTGCTGCAAATTCCGTCAATACAGTTGCCGATTGGCAGACTTGCTTCCTCTGCTGCTTCCACTGCTTTCACTGCTTCCGCTGCACCTGCTGCTTCCACTGTACCTGTTGCTTCCGCTGCACCTGCTGTTTCCGCTGCACCTGCTGCTTCTGCCGCTCCCGCCCGCGCGAGCCGCACCAATTTAAATGAATCAATCAAAATCCACCCGTGTTTTTTGAAAATTTTAAATTATTTTAATCTCATTTTTGACTTTTTAATATTCGATTTTATCGGGCGGATTTTTATTTTCGCCGTCTTTTTCTTCTTTTCGTGAAAGACTATAAAAATGATTAAAACGTACGGTATAAAACTCAAACAGGACGAACAGAGGATAGAATGGATCAAAAAAGAATTGTAATACCCGGAGAACTGCTGGCCGACGACCCGGCGCTTTCCGGTACGGGAACATATATTTCCGGCGGAAAAGTTTACGCTTCCGTGTGCGGACTTTTGGCGCAGAAAGGAAAACTTTCCGTGCATCCGCTTTCCGGCCCTTATATGCCGAAAAAAAATGATCTGATTATCGGATATGTGACAGTCGTTACATCATCCAATTGGATTTTTGACATTAATTGCCCGTATGAAGGGCTTTTGCACGTTACGGAATATCCGGTGCGTGTTCCTTCGGAAGAAATGACGCAGCACTTCGGTATCGGCGATACGGTTTTGCTGAAAGTGACGGATGTCAATCCGGAAATGAAAATCGAATTGACCTACAAAGACCCGATTTGCCGGAAACTGACGAAAGGACGCCTTTTTGAAGTGCCTTTCTCGAAAGTTTCGCGCATCATCGGCCGTTCCGGCGCCATGATTTCCATGCTCAAAGCCAAAACCGGCTGCGACATTTTTGTCGGCGGAAACGGCAGAATCTGGATGAACGGCGATTCGACAGACATGGATATCTTGATGCGCGCTTTGGAAAAAATCGAAAAAGACGCGCGTCTCCCGGGACTGACCGACCTGACTGCCGCATTTATTGACGCGCAGTATAAGGCGGCCGGGTTGAAACCCAAAGACGCTTCAAAAATCAAAGAAGCGGATGAGGATTCCGGCGAGAAAGAAGCTGAAGCAAACGGTTCAAAACAGAGGTCAAGAGCCGGATCGAAGACCGATTCGAAAGCAAAGGCAGACTCCGAAGCAGATGCAGAAACAGGTTCAGAAGCAAAAACCGATTCGAAAACAGAATCTAAAACAGAATCTAAAACAGAATCTAAAGCAGAATCTAAAACAGCTTCCAAAACCGTCCCCAAATCAAAATCAACGGCCAAAACCGTTCTTCGAAAGAAGAAAGGCGAAGCTGCAATTGAAGGCGACGGATCCGAAGTCATCGAATCTGCCGAAGCAATGCAGGAAAAACTTCCGAAAAAATCGAGAAGCAGCAAAAAAACCGACTCGGAAGAAAATGAAACCGAATCCCGGTCCGAATTGGTTCCGGCTTCCGGAAAGCTTGTCGCTGTCGGCGATTCCGCCGAAGACGATACGGTCGGTCCTGACTTTATTCAAAGCAAACAGACTGCGCCTGCAGGGTCCGGCAAAACGGTGCCCGCGAGACGGCCGCGCTTAACACAGCCCGAAGCATACAGACAGGAAAACTGTTCCTGCTACAAAAGCGTCTTCTTTACGCATCCGCCCGTTTACGGCGGCGACAAATCCGACCGCTGATGTGAAATTCCAATATAAATCACTCAACATTCTATCAACATTCTAATATCAAATTTATTTTTTTGGAGAAATTCAAATGAGCTCAAACCAAACCGATGTGGTTTTTTTCGATGAAAACGGTCTTCGAACAGACCAAAGAAAACCCGACGAAATCCGCCCGATGAGTATAAAAATCGGGGTCTTGTCACGCGCCAACGGTTCCTGTTACTTGGAATGGGGCGCAAACAAAGTGCTGGCCGCCGTTTACGGGCCCCGCGAAGCGCACCCGCGCCGCATGCAGCTGCCCAACAAAGCCGTGATTCGCTACAGATATAATATGCAGTCTTTCTCCGTGGAAGATCGTGCCCGTCCGGGACCGAACCGCCGCAGCAGTGAAATTTCAAAAGTCAGCCGCGAAGCGTTCGAACCCGTTCTTTTTGCAGAAGATTATCCCAAAGCCGCCATTGACATCTTTGTCGAAGTGCTTCAGGCCGATGCCGGAACACGAACGGCCGCAATCAACGCCGCTTCTTTGGCGCTTGTCGATGCGGGTATCCCGATGCGCGGACTTGTTTCCGCCTGCGCTGCCGGAAAAGTCGGCGGCAAAATTGTTTTGGACCTCAACAAACCCGAAGACAATTACGGCGAAGCCGATTTGCCGATTGCCATGACCGAAGACGGCAGAATCACATTGATTCAGATGGACGGACATTTAACGCCGTCCGAATTCGAAGAAGCGATGGCGCTTGTTCAAAACGGCTGCCGCCAAGTCCTTGAAATTCAGAAGGCGGCGCTCTTAGAGAAATTCGCGTCCGTGATGAACGATGACGAAGACGACATTGCCGAAATCGAGGAAGAAATCGACGAATCCGGTGACGATGAATCCGGCGACGAAAACGGTAATGAAAATGGTGACGAAAACGGTTCGGAAGATGAAAACGACGCCGTCGAGTTCGAAGACGAAGAACTCAGCGAAGATGAAATCAATGCTTTCGTTGCCGAAGTTTCCGAACGCCTCGCCAAAGACGTGTCCGCGTTAATCCGCAATTATGAAACCGAATCCTGCAGCACGGATGCTGATTTGGACGACGGAGATCTTTTTGATGATGATTTGGATATTGTTGTCATTGAAGACGATGAAATGCTGGACGCCGACGATTTGAAAGAAATTGAAGATTTCGTCGCTGACTTTGATGATGATGAAGACGATTTCGACGACGC
Source organism: Methanimicrococcus hacksteinii (assembly GCF_032714515.1). Classification (NCBI taxonomy): domain Archaea; kingdom Methanobacteriati; phylum Methanobacteriota; class Methanomicrobia; order Methanosarcinales; family Methanosarcinaceae; genus Methanimicrococcus; species Methanimicrococcus hacksteinii. Next base: position 31,624 of record NZ_JAWDKC010000001.1, read on the forward strand.
TGAAACCGAAGTTTTTGTCATTGAAGCGGATGATTTTGACGAAGAATCTGATGATGATTCTGACGATGAAATTGATGAAGACGGAATCGATGACGACGACTCTGAAGATGATTCGGAAGAAAACGAGTCTGATGATGATTCGGAAGATGACGATTCTGAAGGCGAAACGGATTCTGAAAACGATTCCGAGGGCGAAATTGATGAATATGATGATGACGAGGAGGAGGAATAATTATGGTCAGTGAAGTGATTTCCGCTTTGAAAAGGGATTATATTCACAATTTAATTGTCGAAGGCAAACGTTCTGACGGCCGCGGTTTTCAGGAGATGCGCGACATTTCCGTCCAAACGCATGTCATTGACAAAGCCGAAGGTTCCGCTTATGTCAAATACGGCGAAACCAAAGTTTTGGTCGGCATTAAACTTCAGAAGGGAACGCCTTTCCCGGATTCGCCCAACTTGGGCATTATTATGACCGGCATGGAAATGAATCCGCTGGCATCTCCCGACTTTGAAGCCGGCCCGCCGAAAGAAGATTCCATTGAAATGTCCAGAATCGTTGACCGCGGAATCCGCGAATCCCATTCCATTGATTTGGAAAAGCTCTGCATTCGGGAAAAAGAACTCGTTTGGATGGTTTTTGTTGACATCAGTGTGATTAACGATGCCGGAAACATTATCGATGCATCATCTTTGGCGGCAATCGCGGCTTTGATGACGACGACTATTCCGGCCGACGAGGAAAACGGTTTTGAATCCATTCCGATGCCGATGCAGAACATTCCGGTCGGCGTGACCGTTCTCAGTATTGACAACACGCTGATTTTAGATCCGACATTGGATGAAGAAATCGTTTGTGACACAAAACTCACAATCATTACGGAAAACGAAGGCGCGCTTTCCGGTATGCAGAAAAGCGGCGCAGAACCTTTGCTTCCCGAGACAGTCATGGAAATGGTGAATCTCGCCAGGGAGAAGGGAGCCGAATTAAGGGAAAGATATTTATCTCATCTTTCTATAAGAGGTTGAATCTTGTTTTAACACATTTAACCCGCTGATCTGAAATGCGCGGCTCTGTCCGCTTTTCGGGTCAAAGTTTAAATTTTCAAAATGATTGCGCTGTGCAGCGCTTTTAATTTAGGTGAAACATTATGGTTAGAAAAAACTCACGCAAAGGTAAAGTTTCCAGATCTGCAGGCAGATTTGGTGTCAGATACGGCAGAAGAGACAGAAAGCTCGTCGCCGATCTTGAAGGACGTACAAGAGGACCGCACACCTGTGCAAAATGTGACCTCCCGTCTGTCAGAAGAATCGGAACAGGCATCTGGGAATGCAAAAAATGCGGCTTTAAGTTTGCAGGCGGCACATTTATTCCCCAGACAGCAGTCGGCAAGACATTCCAGAACACAATGAAGAATGCGCTTTCTGACAGCTCCATGAAATACCACTACGATTTCCTGGACGAAGAAGAAGACGAAGAATAAGGAAACAGCGGCTGTGAGAAGCCATATCTGTTTCTTCCTTCTTTTTATCGGCAGAGTCTGACTTTGTGTCCGGCTTTGCTGTTTTGACTTATTGACATTAATTTTATATGTTGAATTATTAAATCATTAATTAAATCAATTATTGAATTCATTATTAAATTAATTATTAAATTAATTATTAAATTATAATTCAACTTTTGAACGAATTAAAAAGGTGACTTTATTTGTCTTATTATTGTTCCCATTGCAAAAGAGAAATTGACATCGACTATGAAAATGCAGGTGTCCGCTGTCTCTATTGTGGTCACAGAATTCTTGTTAAAAAACGCCCGGCAACCATTAAAAGAATCAAGGCCGAGTAATAATGATGCTTCTGACATCTTCCCGTAAGCCTTCTTTTAAAACCAAGATTCTTTGTAAAAAGCTGGCTCTTTTTTGTGACGCGGCGTATATGACGCGCGGCAAAATGTCCATGACCGAGGTTTTGGAGCGGGGAAGCGGCTCTGTGTTAGTCGTCGTCGGGGAGTATCATGGCAATCCCGGAAGTTTAACTTTTTATGATCCTTCCGGCCGATTATTTTTATCTCTGCGTTTTTCGGAAACATCTTTTGAATCCGTTCCGCAGGCTGAACTTCGATACGGTGAAAGAATTTTCTACGGATCGCCTTCATCAGTGCTTTTCTCATTTTTGAATATGTTTATGACGGAAGGCAAGGGTTTGGTCGTTCCGCCCGAATCGCTGGCGGATTTGTTTAAACACACCAAAAAGGAAGGTTTGCCGGAAAATGAGGTTCGCGCTGTCCCGTGGGTTATGAAGGGCAGTCCGAAACCCAAGGCCAATGAAGCGTACATCCGCCGTCTTTACATGCAGGACGACCGCCTGGACTTTTATTCCAACGACCGCTTATTTTTAAGATTGTATGTCAAAGGCATCAAATCAGATTTGGCCAACCACTGAGGGTTTTTCATGAAAGCTCAAGCCCGCTTTTCGCTGACATCGGAAACCCAGGAACTGATTTCTGATATTTATCAAAGCCTCCTCCCCGAAACCGACGAATCCATTTCAGACCGTTCCGTTGTTTCGCTTTCCTTGGAAAAAGAGGGGCTTGTCTTGGACATTCAAAGCAGCGATATTATCTCCTTGCGCTCGGCTTTGAACACATGGCTGAGACTGATTCAAACGGCTTACGACGCGGCTTCGGCTTCGTATTAAGCATTGAAGTTTTTTCACGGCGTTATTTTCTTTTTGATTTTTGTTTTATTTATTTTCATTTTTAATTTGTTTCTATTTTCGTTTTTGGTTTGCCTCTGTTTCATTTTCTGTTTGTATTTTGTTTTTGATTTGCTTTTATTTCATTTTCTGTTTGTATTTTGTTTTTGATTTGCTTTTATTTCATTTTTGGTTTGCTTATTTCTTTTTTGATTTGTTTCTGTTTCGTTTCTTGATTTGCTTCTATTTTCTTTTTGATTTGCTTCTGATTCGTTTTCGGTTTGTTTCTATTTCGTTTTATTTTTGTTTGTCTTTATCTTTCATCTTATTTTCGCATTCCTGTGAATGTGTATTATTACTTTCACCGGCCTTGTCTAACACTTATATTTTAAAATCTCCTTTAATCAAACAATGATTTTAAAGTTAAATAAAAACTAAAATGAAGCCATAACAATCCTAAAATGGAAACATAACATGAAAACATAACATGAAACCATAGCAGACATAACAAAAACATAACAGAAACGGGAAATAAAAGCGAAAGAGGCGGGATTTATGATTTATTTTAAGGAAACAGTCATCGGTAAATTTGGAATTGAAGGAAAGGACGGATCAATTACAAAAACCGTTTTTGAAAATGATTTGTCGAAAATCGGAGAAAATTGCCGTGATTTTACGGCAAGTTCCGATGTCCCGCCGGTTGTTGCCGAAGCTTTCAAACAATTGGAGGAATACTTTGACGGCACCCGAAAAGAATTTACGCTTCCGCTGGCGCCGGCGGGAACGCCGTTTATGCAAAAAGTGTGGGCCGCGCTTTGCGAAATTCCTTACGGCGAGACGGCAACGTACAAAGAAATCGCCGAAACGGCCGGAAATCCCAAAGCCTGCCGCGCCGTCGGGATGGCGAACAACAAAAATCCGATTGCCGTTTTTATTCCCTGTCACCGCGTCATCGGCAGCAGCGGAAAACTTGTCGGCTATGCCGGCGGAACGGATGTCAAACATAAGCTGCTGGTTTTGGAAAACAAAAATTTCAAGGAAAAATGATTATGCCAAAACGGTTACGGTTGACAGTTCTGGCCGCCGAGGAAATTCAAGCGGACTTGGAAATAATCGCCAATCCCGAAAAAGCCCGGCACCTGCAAAGGTATTTTAAAACCGGTCCCGGCGAATACGGTGAAGGCGACATTTTCATCGGAATTTCCGTTCCCGAGATGCGGGCGGCTGCCAAAAAATCATATCCTGACGTTTCTCTTTCGGAAACGTCCGTTTTGTTAAAATCCCCGATTCACGAACATCGCCAAACCGCTCTTTTCATTTTGGTTGAAAAGTATAACGCAGCCTGCCGAAAATCACCGGCAAAACACAACGCACTGAAACCGAATATCGAATCAAACACAAATTTAAAAGAATCCATGCGCGAGAAAAAAGAAATCGTCGCCTTTTATTTGGATCACCTCAAATTTATCAATAATTGGGACCTAACGGACAGCTCCGCTTCTTACATTCTCGGGGAATGGTTTTTAGAAACCGAACCCGACACGCTCGGCGCAAAAACAATTCGGAAACTGGCCGAATCCGAAAACCTTTGGGAACAGCGCATTTCGGTAATGATAACACACGCTTTCATCCGAAGCGGCATTTATCAGCCGACTTTAGATCTGTGCGAACACTTCCTTCCCGCAGCACACGATCTGATTCACAAATGCACCGGCTGGATGCTTCGCGAAGCCGGCAAAAAAGACAAATCCATCCTTATTCAATTCCTGGACACACACGCCGAAGAAATGCCGAGAACAATGCTCCGCTATTCGATTGAGAAATTAACGCCCGGCGAAAAAGAAAAATACATGGCTCAAACACGAAAACGAATCAAATGAATGGATTGTTTAATTATTCAAAAAAACAGGGTCGTTTTTGATTTTTTTAAAAAATGGTGCAGCTCGCGTGCGGCGGATGGCAGGCGGCAGCGGCGGGCAGCAGCAAACAGGCCGGCAAGTCTGCAACTGTATTTACAAAATCGACAAAGTAGCAGCGCAAACGGAATCGGCAAGGTAGCAGCGCAAACGGAATCGGCAAGAGCGCAAACGGAATCGGCAAGGTAGCTGTGCCCACGCTCGCGTAGCGAGCGGATGTGCTAAAAATGAGATGATACACATGGAAACGCATCCCCAGTGCAGGCAGTAACAGCAGTACACATAGATGCAGGCAGCAGCGTATTTAAAAAAATCGTTTTTCCATTTTAATTGAAATCATTTGGTCCATCTCCAATCTTCATTTTGCTCGCTTCGCTCACAAAATTCAGATTGGAGGGGCGGTTCATAGGATTAAACGAATATTTTCCAAATCGAAACATCGTTTTATTCAAAAGTTAAAGAAAAACGAACCCCGTTTTTATCTTTTTAATTGACAGGGAGAGGGGGTTCGGGTTTGAAAGGTTATAAAAAAAGATGTTTCGTTTTGTTGTTAATTTTTAAATAATTAAAAAAAAGAAATCAGTCGTTTCTGTTTTTTTCTTTCAGTTCATTGTCATGAATCACGTTTTTTCCTTTCGCCGTCGGAATCACTGTCAGTTCCGCGTTTTCAAAAATCGCTTCCAGCGGGTCTGATTCTGCAATTCTGTCCATCGTAACCGCAAGCGCTGCAACTTCCGAGTGCGGCTGGTTGCCGACGGCAACATTCCAGTCGGAAAGTTCGTAAATTTCGCCGGGGACTTTTTCGGCGCCGACGATAATCATAAGTTTGTCCGTTTTCTTTAATTCGGGAACGGCATCCGGCAGGTTGATGCCGTACATGGATAAATGGCAGACCTTGCCGCCGTTTTCCTGCCATTTTTTGATTTCCTGAAACATACTGACATTATTTTTTACAAAAAAGTCGCCGCCCCAGCGGCCGGTCATCTCCTCAATATTGTCGGTAATCTTTTGGTCGTCCGATGCCAAAAGCATTCCGGAAGCTCCGAGCGCGCGGGCCGTTAAGCCGACGTGCGTCGTAATGCGTTTATCTCTTTCCGGCCGGTGGCCGAGCCTTAAAACAACGATTTCTTTTTTCATTTCTGACCGCTGAAATTTTTATTATTTAAATATTGCAATTTTGCCGCCGTTTTCTTTTCATTTATGATAACATTTGTTTGTTTTCATTTAGAACGTGTTTTTATTTTATGCTTAAATTTTCATTTTTTTGTCAAAATCGGCAGATATCGTCAAAATACACCACATAACATTTAAATGATTGTTGCTTCATTCTCTCAATATATTATATATTATCAAAATCAGAGTTCGTTTACATAAAGTTTTAAATATTTAATTCGGATATATTTGTTAATTGTAGAATATTATCTTATCAATATATCGATTTTGTCCGTATATTGATTTATCCGTATATCGGTTGTTATTCATATATCAATTAATTATCAACATGCCGATTTTATCAATATATCCTTTATAAAAAACGAAACTGTGCAAAACGAATTCAAAAGATGTGATCGTCTTGGATCTTGAAATATTTACGCGTAAAATGAATTCGGTTATACGTCGTTATCGAACGATTTATGACCTCCTGGAATTTTTGGCAATCTCACTGATTATTCTTCTGATTGCCGTCTTTTTCAACTTAGATGAAATCTTTAAACTCATTCCGCTGACGGAACCCTATGTCGGTTTATCGCCGGACATTCCTTTCTTCACCGTGAATTATGAAACGATTTTTCTGTTCTTTATCGTCTGTCTGATTTCACTGCTGATTTTGGAACTGGTTGACAGAAACAGAAAAAGAATCTACAAAGCCGTTAAAAAAACAGCTCCTCAGCGCCGAAACACACAGGATGTTGTCGAAGAAACTTATCCCGAACTCAAAGACCGTTTGAAAACCGCATATGACAACCGCGATTCCGATAATTTCATCGCCGTTGAGCTGACGCGGTCTGTTTCAAGCGATGTGGAAGGCGTTTCTTCAACGGACTTGCTGGACAAAAAAAGACTGGCGTACAGCTTGGGCGCAATCGTTGCCGCCTGCCTCTTCTTAGGCCTGATTTTCTTTACCGGCTTCACCGCACCCGTTTCGCCCGGTGACATTTTAGACAAATTCCCGAACGGATCACTGACACAGCCCCCGATTATCGAAGAAAACACCTCTTCAAACAACTCCTCCAGCATCCCGACAGAAGCCCCGCCGATTGCAAACGCCCCCGGCGTTGACATCGATATCACGCTTCCGCCCGGTGCCGGCATGGGTCCCGGCGATATGCTGGAAGGCTCCGAAAACAATTTCACTCCTTCAAAACCATATCCCCCCGAAAGCCTGAGTTCGCAGCACTTTTACGATAATCTGCCGGCAGGCTATCAGGACATTATAAAAGATTATTTTGAGAAAGTCGCTGAAAACAGCTGACTTCCTTTTATTTATTTCATATATCAGTTTCAAGTTTAAAAACAATCAAATTACAACCCAATCAAACGAATCCAATTATTTAATTCAATTTACAACAATCATTTCAATCAAATTCATTCAATCATTTAATCCGACTTACAACAATCATTTCAATCAAATTAACCCGATGACAAATACCGGAGAAAAATAAAATGGAACCCGAATACACTGAAACAACCGACAGCTATTCAAACGACAGTTTTGATGACGCCTCTGTTCAAACAGAAGAGCCGGAATTTGCAGCCGAATCAGAATCATACGATGCTGCTTCTGCTTCGTCTGCTTCGTCTGCCTCCCAGGCACCCGCGCCCGAGACAACCGCGCCCGAGACGACCATTTACAGAGAACCCGAGCCTTCCGTTGATCCCGCTCTTTTAAAAACCTATGAGAACGCGCACAAAATCTTTTCAACGCTTTTTGAAGAAATCGGAAAAGTAATCGTCGGACAGGAAGAAGTCGTCGAACAAGTCATGATCGCGCTTTTGTGCAACGGCCACGCCCTTCTGGAAAGTAATCCGGGTCTCGGCAAAACATTAACCATCTCCACCATTTCAAAAGTCGTCGACCTTTCCTTTAACCGTATTCAGTGTACGCCTGACTTAATGCCCGCCGACATCACCGGTACCACAATCGTGGAAGAACACGGCGGCAACAAAACTTTCAGATTCGAACAAGGTCCCGTTTTCGCAAACATCGTTTTGGCCGATGAAATCAACCGTGCTTCTCCGAAAACACAATCCGCGCTTTTAGAAGCCATGCAGGAAAAACAGGTGACCGTTGCCGGACACACCTATCCGCTTGACAAACCCTTCTTCGTTTTGGCAACACAAAACCCGATTGAGCAGGAAGGGACATATCCGCTTCCCGAAGCACAGCTCGACCGTTTCCTCTTAAAAATTCTGGTTCCGTATCCCGATTACAACGAAGAGCTTGAAATCGTCAACCGCTACACAGCGCAGACAACACCCGAAACATCACGCGGCATCTCCAAAGAAACCCTGGTGAGCCTTCAGAAATTGACCCGCGACATTCCGATTTCAGAAGAACTGAAACAAAGAACAATCAAACTGATTATGCGCACCCGTGACGGCGGCGCCATCGAATACGGCGCTTCTCCGCGTGCCTCCATTGCCGTCATCCTGGCATCCAAAGCCCGCGCCTTGGTCCACGGCCGCAATTACGTCTCCGAAGAAGACGTTATCGCCATGTCTTACCCCGTTTTAAGACACAGAATTATTCTCAGCTTTGAAGCCGAACGCTCCGGCGTCATGCCCGACGACGCTATCGAAGACTTGCTGATTGAAGCCGGCTTCTTGCAGGCCCGACCTCAGACAAGCGAATCATCCGGACTCCGCGCCAAACTTCCGTTCGGCAAAAAATAATCCGGCCGCAGCTTATGCTGCATGTCAATGTATGGATGAGGTAACAATTTAATCTACGCTGAAGAAACATGGCTGAAACAAAACATAATCTCAATATTGAGTTTCTCAGACAGCTGGACCGCTACAACATGGCGATTCGAAAACGCGTCTCCACCGTTTACGCCGGAAACCGTCCGTCAACACGTATCGGAAAAGGCATTGATACGGTCGGATACCGCGAATACTATCCCGGCGACGAAATGAAAGATATTGACTGGAAAGCCTATTCCAGAACCGAAAAACTTTATGTCAGACAGTTTGAAGAAGAGAAAACACTGACAGCGCACATCCTGGTCGACGCCAGTAAAAGTATGGATTTCCCCGACCAAAACACGACAAAATACGAATACGCTGCAATGATGGCGCTCGGAATCGCTTATACCGTTTCCCGCAAGAACGACAAGTTCGCCATTTCAACTTTTAACGACAATATCGATATCAACGCCCCGAAACGCGGCATGAGGTACCTGCTGGAACTGACGGACCGCCTGGCCGACCGCGAGCTGGAAGGAACGACCGATTTGGATCTTTGCACGCACAAATATGAAAAGCTGATCAAATCCCGTTCTCTCGTCGTAATTATTTCCGACTTCATGGAAGACATCAAACATATCGAAGCCTCCGTTCACCGCCTGTCGGGCAACGATCTCATTCTGATTCAAATCTTAGATCCGTTTGAAAAAAATCTGCCGATTAAAGGCGATTCCAGATTCTTTGACATGGAAACCGGCGACGAGATGAAAACCTATTTGAGCGACTCATTCAGAGACAATTATTTCAAAGAGCTGGACAATCATAACGCGGCAATCGACAAAGTTTGCAAAAAGAACGGCGCGAAATTTTATTCTTTCTCGACAGACGCGCCTGTGTTTGATTCATTCTTGCAGATTATTGACAGAGGTGCATAAAAATGGCAATCGCTGATTCACTCGCCTCGCTTCCCTTTATCTTTCCGCTGGCGCTTCTCGGTCTTTTATCGATTATCCCGCTGATTATTCTGTATATGCTTCTTCCAAAACCTTTCAAAGTGAGCATGCCGTCTGTCATGTTCCTTGTGAAAGTGGAAGAGTCCCGCGAAAAAATTTATTCGTCCATTACGAAAATCGTTAAAGATCCGCTTTTCATCGTTCAGCTTTTCGTTTTGATTCTGCTGACGCTTGCCGCGGCCGGTCCGTACATTCTGACCTATGATACGCACAGCGACGAAAGCACCGTCATCATCATTGACGGTTCCGCCAGTATGGAAGTCGGAGACCGCTTCGAAACGGCGCAGCGCGACGCTGTCCGCTACCTCAGCCGAGTCAACACCGTCATCCTGGCAGAATCCATTCCGATTATTGTTGCCGAAAATGTCAGCGCGTCCGAAGCCGAGCGGGCCATTCAGGGCCTGTCGCCCAAAGGCGTGACCGCCGACATCGGGTCCGCCATGTCATCGGCCGGCTACATTCTTTCCGCCAAAGGCGGTTCCGTTTACGTTCTTTCCGACTTTACTTCGTGGGACGGCCTGAACCCGCTGGAAGCCAAGAACCTTCTCGGCAGCGGTTTAAACGTTCATTTTGTTCCGTACGGCACGCCGACGAGCAACAATTTGGCAATCATCAACGGCTATTTGGAAAAAGCCAACGGCACTTACAATTATCATTTCATGGTCCGCAATTATGACACGGGCGTCAAATCCGTTTACGCAAACGTGACGACAACGCTTCCGAACGGCTCCAGGCTCGTTTACAGCCCGCTGACCGTCACCGTTCCCGGAGACGACGTTGAAACCTTTGTGTTCAAAAACGTCAGCCGCGGAACAACCGAAATCCGCCTGGCAACAAACGACGCCCTGGATTCGGACAATTACGCTTATATTTCCATTCCGGGAACGCAGTCCGCAAGCGTTCTTTACATCTCGGATGTCGGCACTTCAAAAACACTGCCGTCTCAGATTGCGCTTTCGCTCATTCCCGAACTTTCCGTTACAAGCGTCGGCGATGTTCCCGAAAACATCTCGTCGAATTACAGTTTTGTTGTCGTGAATATGGGTGATCATGTGCTGACGGGCACTGAAGTCGACGCGCTGAACAGCTATGTTTCAAGCGGCGGCAATTTGGTTTTTGTTGCCGGAACCTATTTGGAGTCCGCCAATCAGACCGTTAATCTGTCAAAAATGCTTCCGGTCCGAATCAGCGAAACCGTTTCAACACAGGCGGGAACACCGATTTACGCGGTCGGCAGCGACTTTACAAGCGGTCTTGAATTAAACAGCGTTTACATGCGCACGTATCTGAATGCGGAAACGCGTAATTTGACGGCGACGGCTTATCCGGTGATGACGATGGAAGGCGTCCCGATTATCGCGTACGGACCGTACGGAAACGGAACGGTTTTCTACTTCGGTTTGGACGATCATTCCGGCGAAGATGCGTGGAACAACTTTGCCAGTTTCCCCGCATTCCCGGTCTTCTGGATCCGCATTGCCGATTACTTTGCAGGCATCGGCGACATTTCGGAATACAATGTGAAAGCCGGCACAATTCTGTCGCTTTCATCGAATACGGAAATCAGCACGCCCGACGGGACAGTGACGACCAACCGCATTTTGTTTGACACGGTCGGCGTTTACACGGTCGGTTCAAAAAAGATTGCCGTTAACATGTACAATGACAAAGAATCGAACACGCTGACGCCGCAGATCAGCGGTCTTGAAAATGCCGGCGGCGGCGGCGATCTGCCCGAGCTGTATGAAATCAAGAACAACCTGTTCTATATCTTTGTGATACTGGCGGCGATATTCATCATTCTCGAGCTTTATTTGCTCAGAAAACGGGGGGATATTTAATGGTTCATTTTGACATGCCTTTGGTATTGATTTTATTGATTCCCGCCGTTTTGATTGCATTTTATTTCTTTAAAAAAGCGGTCGGGAGAAAACAAAAACTTCTTATCAGCTCACGCGCCGTGATTTCCGTTCTTTTAATCATTGCGCTGGCCAATCCGATTTCGTTTATGACGGTCACGCGGACCGACACGAATCCGGATATGGTTTTGGTGGCCGACAACACGGCCAGTATGAGTTATTTCTCCTCCGGCGGCGCTCAGGAACTTTATGATTATTTCTCGGACAAGTTCCAGATCAAATATGATACGCTGGCCGGCAATTACACGGCGCTCGGCGAAAAAATCATTCAATACGCCGACGGGCGCAATCAGATCATTTTGGTAACCGACGGCAACAGCAACTACGGCAAAACGCTGGAAGAAGGCATTGACATTGCCGTTCAGACCGGCACCACCGTCTCGGCCGTCGTTCCGACAATGGAAAAGAATGATTTGAGCGTTGAGCTGACGGGTGACAAATCCGTGATTTACAGCAACACGCAGGAATTCGGCGTCACGGTCCGCCAGGCGGGAACCGGCTCTGTCACGTATTCGTATGTGGTGACGCAGAACAACAACACCGTTTTCAGAGAAACCGTGACAATGGAAGAAGGCGAACAGGAGAAAACCACTTACTTCCAGACGCGTTTCATGTCTCTCGGCGCGCATGAGCTGCAGGTGACTTTGAATTCATCGGCCGACACGGATCCGATTAACAATGTTTATACGAAATCCATTTACGCGATTGAAAAGCCGAACGTCATCATCGTGACTTCCGAAAAGGATGCTTCTTTGGCGCAGGTTGTCGGAACGCTTTACAATGTCACGGTTGTTGAAAGCCTGTCGGATTTCGGAAACAATCTCGGGGGCGCTTTGGCTGTCACAAAAACAGTTGTGATCGACAACATGTATATCGGCAATATGACCGAAGAAGATGTGGCTTATTTGAAAGAATATGTTTCCGAAGGCGGCGGTCTGATGGTTGTCGGCGGCAAAATGGCTTACGATTATCCGGCCGGTCATTCTTACGTGAATTCGTCGTTTGAAAAATTGCTGCCGGTCGTTTCTGTTCCGTCCGATTGGGAAGGCATTCAGGATGTTTATCTGTTCTTAGACGTTTCGGACAGCGCCAGTTCCTGGGGTTCCAACAATGAAACCATTCTTTCCAATATCAAAAAATCCGCCGTAAATATCATTGAAAGCGATTATTTCAAAGAGGCGAATATTACTTATTTCACAATCGGCGACCAATCCCGTAATGATACCGGCGATTTTTATTTTGTCGGCAATCCGCGGGAATCGGAAGCTCTTAAAAAAGAGATAGAGGATCTGAAAACCGGTGACGGTCAAACAGATTTGGTTCACACGTTCGATCGGGCCATTCCGATCATGGAAAACCGTTCAGGACAGCCGCTGATCATCATTATTTCCGACGGCAATCTGCTGAACCAGAGAACTTACAATGAACTGCTCCGCGCCGCCAACCAGGCGGATAAATACGGCGCATCCATGCTTTTCATGAATCTTTACACGAACGGGTCAAGACGCCCGAGCCAGTTTAATGATTCGCGCGGCAACATTTATGCGAAATCCCTGATGAGAAATTATAAAGGCGACGGCGTTTATGTCGAATCCAACAAGGGTCTTCCGATTTATCCGAATTTCTCCCAGATGTTCGGCGAAGTGGAAAATCCCAATGAAAATGTGACGGAATCGAATCTTTACATTTCCAATCCGAAGCACTTTATTGTTCAGGGATTGAATCTTTCGGAAACAAATATCAGCGGCTACAACGGCGTCACGCCGAAAGCCGGGTCGGATAAGCTGATTATTGCGGGCGACGGATCGCCGATCTTAACGGTTTGGCGCTACGGTCTCGGCCGCGTGGCTTCTCTGACGACGGACAACGGTCTCGGCCGCGGCAATTATTGGGCGCCCGAACTGTACGCGTCGCCGGGATCTAAGGTGATTTCGGCAACGACGAATTGGGTCATGGCCGATCCGAATAAGGAAAGCGGTTTGGTGATTGATTGTCCGGACACGTATGTCGGTCTTCCGGTGACGCTTCGTGTGAATATGTATGACGAGGGCGTTCCCGTGCTGATGCTGGACGGCAAAAAGCTGCTTCTGACAATGGAGTCCGAAGGGGTTTATGTCACGGAACTTGTCTTTAACAAAACCGGCACTTACAATATTTCCGGCTATCCGGTTACCGTGAATTATCCGGTCGAATACCGCGACATCGGTGCTTATCCGGATTTGCGCCGGCTGGTTGAATCAACCGGCGGCAACGTTTACACGGTCAGTCAGGCCAAAGCGCTTTACATTCAAAACAACGGCGACACCGCAACTTACAAAACGCGCGAAGCCGTCAGTTTCAATGTTTATTTGCTGCTGATTGCGCTTCTGATTTTCCTGGGCGAAGTGATTTATCGCCGCGTCACGGAAATTAAAGAATTAAAGCGTCTTCACGAAGAATATGACAAGCATGAAAAAGAGTCGCCCGGCTCGGCACCGCCGCGTCCGGATATGTCGCAGTTCCGGCGCCAAAACGATATGGTGGCGGATGCCAAATCCGATGCCAAAAACTTCCTGGCGAAAATGAAAGATAAAACAAAGAAAAAGTGAAAGGATTCATCCTTTCCTTATTCTTTTTATTTTTGTATTTTTTTAACTGTTTCCTTTTGTATTTTTTTAACTGTTTCCTTTTTGATTTTTTAAGTTTCTTTTGACTTCTTTAAGTTTCTTTTGACTTCTTTAAGTTTCTTTCTTTTTTGATTTCCTTTTCTCTTTGCTTTTTATTGTTTCTACTGTTTTCTCTTTACTGTTTCTACTGTTTTCTCTTTACTGTTCTACTGTTTTCTTTTTGAGTTTCTCTTTTTCAGGTTTCTTTCTTTTTTCTTTTCTGAATTTGAATTCCTGCTGCTGTAAACAGCAATAAAAGAGCGATTAACGAAATAAAAATAATTTTTTCCGTCATTTTCTTTTCTTCGGATTTTTCCAAAACAGTTTCATTCTCCGGATGATTTTCTGTTTCAGGCACGGTATTTTTTGAGCCCGTTTGGTTTAAATTGCTGTTTTTGTTCTCTTCCGTGTCTGTTTTTCCGGTTTCTGTTTCTCCGGAGATTAAACTGCCGGATTTGCTTCCTGTTTTGCTTCCCGTTTTATTTTCCGTTTTACTTCCCGTTTCATTCTCATTTTTGTTTTCTGTTCCGCTTATTTCGATCGGAATGATATATCCGACAGGCGTTTGCGTATCGGGATTCCGGATGATTTTTAATTTGCTTTCATCCGCCGAATTTTTGATTTTTGAAACGGGTATTGAAATTTCCAGACTGTATGTTTCTCCCGGCAAAACCGTTGCTTTCGTTTCGGATAATTCAAATTCCGCATTTGACTTATCCGAGCCGCCGCTTTCGATGTAAAAAATGTATGTGTTTTCGGTTTCACCCGTATTTGTCAGCGTCACCGTTTTTGTTTCTGTTTCCGCCGCGGTGCTGCCGGCATCTACTTCCAGCCTCATCGGCGAAACAGAATCGCTGATTACCAAACTTGTTTTCTGATCCGAGCCGGCGCAGGCCGGGCTCAGCATTCCTAAAATAAAGATTGCTGAAATCAAAATCAGAATCGGCGTGTAGATTCTGCTTTTATGTCGATTTTGTTTTCGATTTTGTTTGTTTTGTTTCATATTTTGCTTCATGTTTTGCTTCATATTTTGCTTCATGTTTTGTTCTCTGTCTTGTTTTCTGTCTTGTTTCCGGTTTTTTCTTCTCAAAATTTCACCTCATTATTTCGGAAGAATTTTTAAAAACATAAATGATTTGATTTTTTCAAAAAACAAAAGTATTTATTCGGGTTATTTTTCCAAGTCTCTCGTCATCCATTTTTCATTTTTCAAAAATTCGGGTTCGTTTTTTGATTGATTTTCGGAAATTGATGCTGCTGCGCGCGCGGCGGCCGGCAGCAGAAACAGGTCTGCAGGCGGCAACTGTATTGACGGAATCGATCCGGTAATCTGTGCAAACGGAAACGGTAAGGTAATCTGTGCCAAACAGAAACGGTAAGGTAATCTGTGCCAAACAGAAACGGTAAGGTAATCTGTGCCAAACAGAAACGGTAAGGTAATCTGTGCCCCCGTTCGCGGCAGCGAACGGCTGTTCTAAAAAGAAGCAGATGCAAATGGAAACGCATTCCTTGCCGCAGGGAGCACACATCTCTTCCCGCAAGCCGAAGCGGCAATAAAAACAGACCCAAGAAACCATAAAATAGTGACAAGTACCGCAAACAAAATCATGAAAAGTCAAATAAAAGCGGCAGGTATCACAAACAAAATCATGAAAAAGTCAAATTTCTGAATTTTCCTAAAAAAGCAATGTGCTGTCGCCCTTTACTAACACCCAAGAATCATCTCTTCCGGTAATCCTCAATCATCTTCGGTTTCCCTCGCAAAGGGCATTTCTGCACGGGTTTTTGTACCGCATTGGGGTTGTCCGAACAATCACAGACCGAGTTATCCGGATTCTCATGCCGGGACCTATACAATGCGACAGCTCAAAAAGACGGGCAAAGGATAAATAATTTGTTTGACGTTTTGATTTTGTTTCTGTGATTATTATGATTCATTTCTATGATTACTATGATTATTACGATTAATTTCTATGATTATTACAATTATTACGATTAATTTCTATGATTATTACGATTATTTGGCTGAATGATGAATTCATTTGATTTTTTGAACAAATCTGTTTTTTAACGGGATGCATTGACATTTTAAAATTTTATACGACTCGCAGGTGACACATGTCCGGTTTTGATGATTCCGATTTTATCAGGCTTCTTGAAATTGTCGAGCAGACCGAAAAGGAAAGGCGGAGCGGAACAGCTTTTCCGAAATCAACTGATGCTGACGGCTACGGCGATTACGCCGGCGACTACGACCGCGTTGTTTCGGGACTTATTTTCGCATGCGACGGGCCTGATTTAATTTACGGCAATGTTTACATCCAAAACGGAATTATCTGTGAAATCGAAGAGCTTCGCGGCTCTCAAATGAAATCTCACAATTGGATTGTGCCGCGCTTCGTCAATGCGCACACGCATATCGGAGACACGCTGCTCAAAGATCCGCCGCTCGGGTCGGAAATTTCGCCCTACGCGTATCGGCGGGATTTGGATTCTTTGGTCCGCCCGCCGAACGGGCTGAAACACCGGTTTTTGTCCGACCTCAGCACAGAAGAGTCTGTCGATTCCATGGAATCGGCCATTTGGAACATGTATCAGAATGGCATTTCTGTTTTTGCCGACTTCCGCGAAGGCGGCGTTGCGGGTGTTTCGGCTTTGATTGAAGCGTCCAAAAACGCTGCTCGGGATATTCATCCGATTATTTTCGGGCGTCCTTTATTGTCGGCGCCGAGAATTCCGAATTCTTCCGATATCATGTCGTCTCATATGTTTTTGGATGAGCTGAGAGATCTTTTGGAGCTTGCCGACGGCATCGGCGTCAGCGGCGCAAATGATATGGACGAATATGTTTTGGCAAAAATCGCTTCCAAGACGCAGTCCAAACGAAAGAAGCTGGCGATTCACGCCGGCGAAAAGGACCGAAGCGACATCGACTCGGCGCTTTCTTTGGATCCGGATCTGCTGATTCACATGACGCACGCCGAAAAAAATGATTTGAAAAAGGCAGCGGATGCAAACATTCCGATTACGGTTTGTCTCCGGTCGAATTTGGTCACGGGCGTCGGGCTGCCGCCGGTTTTAGATATGCTGGATGCCGGCATTTCCGTCAGCATCGGAACGGATAATATCATGCTCAATTCCCCGGACGTGTTTGAAGAACTTCATTTTTTGTCTAAAATCTACGGCATTACGGATTCGGCGCTTTTTAAAATGGCAACGGTTAACGGCGCAAATGCTTTGGGATGCCGGTTCACGGGGTCAATTGAGGTCGGCAAAAAGGCGGACATGATGGTTTTGAATTCAAAATCTCTGAATCTGAAACATGTGAAAGACCCGCTGGCCGGATTTATCAGACGTGCTGACACAGCCGATATTTTGGGAATTGTTTGAGTTCCGGTTTAATCTATTTTTTAGAATCAGTTTTATATTAAATGCGTTCGTTTTATTATTGTCCGCGATCCTTTGTTCTGATGACGGATATGACAATTCTTTTAAAATTGGATACATAAAAATTTAAAATGAGGTGCCGATGTATGACAGGAAATCTTTACAATACAATTATTGTCGGAACAGACGGAACGGAATATGCGAAAAAAGCCATTAACATGGCCGTCGGCTTGGCCAAACTGACCGACGCCAAATTGCACGCAGTTTATGTATCCGATGTTTCCAATATTACGCCGACCAGCGTCGAATGGGAAATGGTTGCCGAAAACATCAAATTGGAATCGGAAGCGGCATTTGAATTCGTTCGTGAAAGAGCTGCCGCCGAAAATGTCAATTTTGAAACCGCCAGCCTCTCGGGCGCGGCCGCCCAGGAACTCGTTCAATACGCCAATCAGGTCAATGCCGATTTGATTGTCGTCGGCGCCACCGGCAAAAAAGCATTTGAAAGACTGATTCTCGGAAGTGTTTCCGAAAAAGTCATCCGCAACGCCAAGCAGCCCGTTTTGGTGGTCAGAAGCGAAAATGTCGAAAACGAATAATTTCGTTTTCTGTATTTTCTTTTTTATTTTGTTTTTTATTTATTTCGTTTTTATTTCTTTATTTATTTCATTTTTATTTCTTTATTTATTTCATTTTTATTTCTTTATTTATTTCTTTTTTATTTCTTTAAGCTCTGAATCTTAATTGAAGCATCAGCCGAACCGCCCTGTAATGTATCCTTCTGTTTTTTTATCTCTCGGATTTTCAAATATCTGAACCGTTTCTCCGGATTCAATTAACTCTCCGGAAAGGAAAAAGGCCGTACAATCTGAAATGCGGGCTGCCTGCTGCATATTGTGCGTGACAATAATAATTGTATATTCTTTTTTCAATTCCGTCATCAGTTCTTCAATTTTTCCGGTTGAAATCGGATCCAGTGCGCTGCAGGGTTCGTCAAAGAGAATGATCTCAGGCTTCACCGCCAGTGTTCTTGCGATACAGAGACGCTGCTGCTGGCCGCCGCTTAAAGAAAATGCCGGATCTTTCAGACGGTCTTTGACTTCATCCCATAAGGCGGCGCTTTGAAGCGATTCTTCCACGATTTTCGGAATTTCTTTTTTTGAAACACCGTGAATTTTCGGGCCGTAAGCAACATTTTCGTAAATTGACATCGGGAACGGATTTGCTTTTTGAAAAACCATGCCGACACGTTTTCTCAAATCTGTAACGTCAATTTCTTTGCCGTAAATATTTTCGCTGTCAATGTGCACTTTTCCTTCAATTCTGCAGGTCGGGATCATATCATTCATTCGGTTCAATGTCCTCAAAAATGTTGATTTTCCGCACCCCGACGGACCGATAAATGAGAATATTTTATTTTTCGGAATGTCCAACGATATCTTTTTTAAAGCCTGATTGCTGCCGTACCATAAATTCAAATTTTCGACTTCAATTGCTTTTTTTCCGGAAGAATTTGCCTCAAAAACAACATCCTGTTCGTATGAATATTTGTTTTCGAATCCGACTGCGTTTTCAAATTTCAGTGTGTCTTCAAAAGAAAACCTGTTTTTTGATTCTGCTGCATTCATTTTCTTTTTTCCTGCGGTTATTAACTTTTTTTAATTTGATTTTTAAATTGGTTTTTAGATTGGTTTTTAGATTGGTTTTTAAATTGGTTTTTAGATTGGTTTTTAGATTGGTTTTTAAATTGGTTTTAAGTTGGTTTTTATTTTGATTTTTAGTTGATTTTGTTTGATTTTGTTTGATTTTGTTTGATTTTTATTTTGATTTTAATTCGGTTTGGCAGATTTCTTTTTGTAATGTTTCCGAATGCCGACGGCAATTAAATTCATTGAAAAAACAATTATCAGCAAAATCAATGCTGTTCCGTATTGAAGCGACCGTGTCAGTTCAATATTCATGCTTTCCGTTGCCATAACATACAAGTGGTAGGAAAGTGCCATGAACGGGGAGAAAACAGAATCAGGCGGTCTCGGATAGTAGTAAACGGCACCTGTAAAAAGAATCGGCGCCGTCTCTCCTGCTGCTCTTCCGATACTGATAATAATTCCGGTCATCATTCCCGAATATGCCGACGGAAGAACAACGGAACGAATGGTTTCCCATTTTGCAGCGCCCAAAGCGTATGATGCTTCCCTGTATTCTTTCGGGACCGCCGTTAATGCTTCCTGAGTTGTCCGGATAATGACCGGCATAATCAGCAGTCCCATCGTCAGAGATGCCGTTAAGAGAGACATCGGGAGGCCGATGTATTTGACGAACAAAGCCATTCCGAACAAACCGAAAATGATGGACGGCGTTCCGGCCAAGTTATTAACCGCCTGTTCGACAGCTTGTTTTATTTTTCCGTCGGATGCGTATTCTGTTAAATAAATTGCCGCAATGACGCCGAAAGGAACCGCAACAAGAAGCGATAAAACAACCAGTTCGATTGTTCCGACAATGCAGGGCAGAATTCCGCCTTCCGTCATCTGATTGGTCGGCATCTGCGTCAGAAAATCCGCAGAAATTGCCGAATATCCGTTTATGAAAATGTCTCCGGCAACGACAAACAAAATCAAAAGAACGGCAGCAACTGATAATCTCATCAGAAGGAATGCAATTTTTTGAAGAAAATCCTGTCTTTTTCTGAAAGCTGTTTTTTCTTTGTTTTTCATCCCGGCATCTATTTTTGCGTTACTATTTTTCATTTCAAATCCCCTGATTATGTTTCTTTTTAACGGCTTCTGCAATTCGATTGATTCCGACTGTTATGAGAAAAAGAACGGCGCCGATTGTAAACAGCGCATAATAATGTTCCGTTCCTTTGGCCACTTCGCCCATTTCGAGTGCGATTGTTGCGGTAATTGTTCGAACCGAAGACAAGAAAAGATCTGAGCCGGGGATAATTGCCATATTTCCGGTGACCATCATCACGGCCATTGTTTCGCCGACAGCTCTTCCAATTCCGAGGATGACCGCCGCCGTAATCCCGGAAAATGCGGCGGGAACGGTTACTTTGCGGATGGTCTGCCAATGGTTTGAACCGAGTGCCAGCGACCCCTGTTTCAAGGCGGCGGGAACCGCAGAAATTGCATCTTCAGAGACGGAAATAATTGTCGGAAGGGCCATGACTGCTAAAATGACTGATCCCGCCAAAGCGGTTTGACCGGTTGTCAAATCAAAAAATTCTTGGATGCGGGGAACCAGCAGAACCATGCCGCAAAAACCCAAAACGACAGACGGAATTCCGGCCAGCAGTTCAACGGCGGATTTTAAAATGTCAGCCGTTTTCGGCCCGGCCAGCTCGGCAATGTAAATCGCGCTGAGGATGCCGATCGGAACGGCCAGAATAATTGCTCCGGCCGTGACAATGAGCGTTCCGGCCAAAAGAGGCAAAAGTCCGAAAATTTCCGGGTTTGCGCCCGGCTTCCATTCGGTTCCGGTGATGAAGTCAAAAAAGCCGTATGTTTTGAAAAAAACAAAGCTTTCCGAAAACAAAAATAAACAAATCAAAAGCAGAACCAGAAGTGTTCCGATTCCGCCGATTAAAAAAAGAGATTTCATAGATTTCTCTCTGAAATCTCGAAAGCTGTGCTGAATCATATTTTTCCCGTTAATTTTTTTGAAATTCTGTTGAAATTCATCTGCCAAAGTTCATATTGGATCTGCCGATGTTCATATTGACTCTGCTGAAATTCATATTAGAATCCAATTGAATTCGATGAAGTTCACATTTTGAAATTCATATCGAGATGATTCATGCTTTTTTAAGGGGCGCGTATCCCATTTCACTGACAACTTTTTGACCGTCCGCGCTCAGAATGTATTCTATGAATTCGGATGCGGCAGTTTTTGTATTTTTGTCGGTGTAAAGATAAAGTGAGCGGGACAGGGGATATTTTCCGTTCAGGATGTTTTCTTCCGTCGGCGTTACGGTTGTTCCGCCGGATTCTATTCCGACGGTTTTGACGGCATTGTTTTGATAAGCGGCGCCGATAAATCCGACGGCTTTCGGGTTTTGGGAAACTTCCTGCGTCACAGCGCCGGTTGCGGATTGTGTGATTAAATCGTTTCTGAAAGATATTTCGCCCATGACTGCTTCTTTAAAGAATTCCTGTGTTCCCGAGGAAGAATCTCTGGCAATCGCTGCAATTTCAGCGTCTTCGCCGCCGACCTCTTTCCAGTTTTTGATTTCTCCGCTGTAAATTTTTTGGAGCTGGTCTAAAGTAAGAGCCGGAACAGGGTTTGACGGGTGAATTATGACGGCGATTCCGTCTTTTGCGATTTCATGTTCAACGGGATTGATTCCTTTTGCGCCGGCGTTT
The DNA here is from genome assembly GCF_032714515.1 of Methanimicrococcus hacksteinii. Taxonomy (NCBI): domain Archaea; kingdom Methanobacteriati; phylum Methanobacteriota; class Methanomicrobia; order Methanosarcinales; family Methanosarcinaceae; genus Methanimicrococcus; species Methanimicrococcus hacksteinii. The sequence goes on from NZ_JAWDKC010000001.1 coordinate 53,471, forward strand.
GAAATTTCGCTGTCTTTGATTTCTCTGGAAGACATTGCGATATTGTTGCTGCCGTCGATTAATTCGGCAATTCCCGTTCCGGAACCGCCGCCTTTGACACTGATAATGACGTCTGTGTTTTCTCTCATATAGTTTTCAGAAAGGGTTTGTGCCAACGGTAAAACAGATGTGGATCCGCTGACGGCGATAGTTCCGTCATCGGTATTTTGCCCGAGACATCCTGCTCCAAAAAATGTAAGCAGCAGAATCGCCAATAATGCGGTTATTTGAGTTGTTGAAATCTTTGCGTGGTTTTTATTTTTAATTTTGAATGTTTTCATTTAATATTGAACTCCGTTAGAGTTTTGCAAAAAATATTATCCCGGATCATTGGGCGGAATAATTTTGAATTTTGAAATTATTTTTTGCGGATTATTTTTTTGATTGTGTACAAATTCGACTACCTGTCGGCACTATTTATATTTTCTCTCCATATTCTATATTCTGACAATATTCTATATATAAAATCCAAGTTTTTCAAATATCCTCTCTGCTCTCTTAAAACAAAAACAATCGGCGTTTTTTTGTTTTTTTGGAAAAAATCCGACTCATTTAACTCTATTATTCGTTATCGTTTTCAAAGTCAGTTTTCATCAATTATAATTCAAAAACAACAAAATCTAAAAACAACAAAATCAAAAAACAATAAATTCAAAAAATAATAAACTCAAAAAATAAGTTAACAAAAATCGGCATCCGGGTTTTCAAATTTTTGAGTTTTCCGTTTTTAATTTTATTTTTTCAGATTATGCCTCATCATACGGTTATTTATATTTGTTTTCTGTTCAATAAAGTGTTCTTAAGATACTTTTAATAAGGTGAAATTCATAACTTTTCGATTGTCTCAAAGCTGAAAATAAGCGTCAGATAAAACCGCGAATTATGAAATAAATGAAAAATAGAATGAATTCATAATTTTTCATACATGAATTCATAGCTCTCATACATGAATTCATAGTTTTCATACATGAATTCAGAAGTCATCATACAATCATCGTATCACCACACAATCAATTACAGAATCAATTACAGAATCAATTACAGAATCATCGTACCATAACATCATATAAAACGAATCAGAGGTATCAATTCAATGTCCGGCGAAGATCCGAATTCAATAGAAATCAGCATCAGTGAAATTTATGATCAGCTTCAATATGTTCCGGCATCGGCTTCGAAAAAGGAGAAAGAGCCGGAGGAATTTGAAGAAATTCATGATGATTTTAATGAAAACCGAATCCGGAAAAGCTGCACGGAAGTTTCCGGCGATATTGACTACAAACGGTTTTTGATTTTTAAAACACATCCGGTTGCCGCAGCATTGAAAGCTTTCAAAAATGATTCCGTGATTTATACGGACACGCCGCTGATGCGCGCCGCGATTCTTTCGAGGATTCTGGATGAAAATGAAAAGGCTTTGATTGACAAACCCCGCGGCGGGTTTGATTCGGATAAACCGGTGAAAAAAACCATTATAAGAGTGCCTGAGATTATCTGCGCCGCCGAACATCCGAAAGCGGAAGAATTCGCCAAAAAATACAATGTTTCCAAATCTATGGCCGGTTTCATGATTTTGAAAGAGGATATTCAAAAATCAATTGTGATTATCGGAAAAGATGATTCTGCGCTTCTCAGCGTTTGCCGGATGGCCGAACGCGGCAGTCTGCCTTATCTCGTTCTCGGATTCCCGGCAGGCATTAACACACAGATGTCATCCAAAGAATATTTGGCTGACATTCCGGTTGAACTCCCGCTCATCACAATGTCTCAGACAAAAGGCGGCGTTGAAGCGGCAGCAGCATGCTTGGTTGAATTAATGAAAATTTACGAAGAAAGCCGTTAAACAGGTTTTTCTCTTTTTTATTTTCTCTCTTCTGTTTTGTTTTTTATTTTCTTTCTTCTGTTTTGTTTTTTTATTTTGCTTTTGTTTGTTTGCTTTTTATTTGCCGTTTTATTTTCTTTTTTTTCGTTTTTATTACTTTTTTTATCTTGTTTTGTTTTTCACTCATTGCCGACTTTCCATGTCAGCAGAATGCCGTCTTCAATCTGTTCGGCGGACTCAAGCGTCAGCTTTTTGAGATTTTCTTCTGAAAAACCGTCGCCGTCGGCAAAAGTCGGGGCGGTTTTTCCGCCGATAATCAGGTTTCCGACAAAGATTCTAATTTCATCTGCAATTCCTGCCGAAATCAGCCCGTAATTGAGCGTTGCGCCGCCTTCGACCATCAGGCGGGAAATTCCTTCGTTTTTGAGCTGTACGGCCATTTCTTCAAGATTTACATGTCCCGAATTGGCCGAGTCGGCGACAATAATTTTTGTCTCCGGCATTTCCGAAAGCGCCGAAATTTTGTCTGAAGGCGCCGATTTTGAAACGACAATTATTTTTTTTCCTTTTCCCTTTTTGAAAATATCCGCGTCAAGCGGTGTTCTTGCATTGCTGTCGACAATAATTCTGACCGGATTCTCTTCTTTTCCGGCGGCAATGCGCGCCTGTCGGCGCTGTTCGGATTTGACGGTCAGGCTCGGATCGTCAGCCAAAACCGTTCCGATGCCGACCATGATGGCGTCCGTTCCGGCGCGCAGTTCGTCCACGCGCTCGAAATCCGCTTTTCCCGAAATTTTGACTTGTTTTCGTTCAAACGTTGAAAGCTTGCCGTCGGCAGACATTGCGGAATTAATGAAAATATAGGGTCGGTCAGCGGGTGTTGTCATAAAAATCGTATTTTAAAACGGAAAGGAAGTATAAAAAACAAATGAAGGCAAAAGGGGGAAAAACAAAAAAACAAAACAAAAAAACAAAAGAAAACAGAGAAAAAAACAAAAAATGAAACATCATTTTTGATAACTTTTCAAACCCGAACCCCCTCTTCCATGAAATAAAGAAATAGAAAACGGGGTTCGTTTTTCTTTAACTTTTGAAGAAAACGATGTTTCGGTTTGGAATACAAATAATTGAAAAACCCAAGAACCGCCCCTCCAATCTGAATTTTGTGAGCGAAGCAAGCATTAGGAAGATTGAAGATAAATCCAATAGACTTCAATTAAATCAAAAAACGGTTTTAAATTATTTTTAGATACGACCCTTTGATTTGAAAACAATGCCGATCAAACGTAAGGCAGGCCAAGTGCAAGGCAGACCAAGTGCAAGGCAGACAGCGTTTCCATATGTATCATCTCATTTTTATCACATCCGCTCGCTACGCGAGCGTGGGCACAGATTACCTTACCGATTCCGTTTGTACGGCTACCTTACCGATTCCGTTTGCACGGCTACCTTACCGATTCCGTTAATACAGTTGCCGACTTGCCGGCCTGCTTCGGCAGGCGCTGCCGCGCGCGAACGGTCCGGTTTTTAAAATCGTATTCAAAAATCTTGGCTTGTTTTTTGAGCGCTGAAAGATGTGTTTCGTTTATAAAAACAAACAAAACAAACAAACAAAACAAAAAAAGAAAAATTATTCGTCCCGAAGCGGAACCTCAATTTCCATTAAATCTTCGGCCACAACAACGTTTTCAAACTCCGCTGCCGCGTCTTCGTAAATGCTTTCCTCTTCGTCCGTCAGCCGCGGGCTGATGTGCGTCAGCACCAATTTTCGGATGTTGTATTTTTTGGCCATTCCGGCGGCGCCTTTGGCGGTGGAATGACCGTATTCGTTTGCGCGGTCGGCCATGTCGGACGTAAATGTCGCTTCGTGGATGACGAGATCGGCGCCTTCGGATTCGTAGAAGAAAACGTCGGTTTCGCGGGTGTCGCCGCTGTACGAAATCTTGCGGCCGGGGCGGTCGGGGCCGACAACGTCTTTGGAATAAACGATTGTTCCGGTCGGGAGCGTGATGTTTTCGCCGCGGTGGAGTTTGGCAAAATTCGGGCCGGGCTCGACGCCGAGTTCGACTGCTTTTTCGCGGTTGAAACGGCCGGGCCGGATTTCTTCTTCCAAAACGAAGCCGAGCGCGGGGCGGTCGTGGTCGGCGCGGACGGCTTTGACTGTGTAGCCGTCACGCTGAACAACATCTCCCGGAGACAGGATTTTCGGGATTATCGGGTACTGAAGTCTGTGCGTTCCGAGTTTTTCAAACGCTTCCATCACTTCAAAAAGACCGGCGGGGCCGTAAATTTCAAGCTTTTCTTCGCGGTCGAAAAATCCCATTGTCTGAAGAAGGCCGGGAAGACCCAAAATGTGATCGCCGTGATAGTGAGACAAAAAAATCGCGCTGATTTTGACGAGACCCGTTTTGCCGCGCATCATCTGCTGCTGAGCGCCTTCGCCGCAGTCAAAAAGCAAAAGCTCGCCGTCTCTGTTGACCATGATTGCGGCCGGATTTCTCTCCTTTGACGGCAGCGCGCCGCCCGTTCCGAGAAACGTAATTTTAAGCATGAAGATTCAAAAGGTCTTTAATTATTTAAAATATAAGTTTCATCTTCAAAAGTTAACTTTAAACATTCATTTAAAAATTCAAAAATCATGAAACGGGTGATTATATGGCAACCGCAAAAAAAGAAACAAAAACGAAATCTGCAAAAAACGAACCGGCAGCAAAATCAACTGCAAAACCGACAGCCAAGTCAACAGCAGAATCCAACCCCGAAGCTTTCAAAAAATCAACAAAAAAACCCGATAACAAAACGCCGCGCCAAACCGTTACGGAAATGCCGTCAGTCAAGCGCACAATCAAACCCGTGCCGCTTTCGGATCTTCCGAAGTTTCCGATTTCCGGAAAGCCCGACAACCGCCAGAATTTCAGCGCGGTCTGGGAAATTCTGCAGCAGCTTTATCCGAAGCCCGATGTCGAATTAAACTTTGAAACACCGTTTGAAGTGCTGGCGGCAACAATTCTTTCGGCGCAGTGTACCGACCGCCAGGTCAACACGGTCACGAAAGTACTGTTTAAAAAGTACAAAACAATTGAAGATTACGCGAATGCCGATCCCGCCGAATTCGGAAAAGACATTTACTCCACCGGCTTTTACAATTCCAAAACAAAACACATCATCGGCAGCGCCAATATGATTTTAAACAATTACGGCGGCCAGGTTCCCGACACAATGGAAGAGCTGACGAAACTTCCCGGCGTCGGCCGAAAAACTGCGAACATTGTTTTGTCCAGAGGATTCGGAATCAACGACGGAATCGCCGTTGACACGCATGTCAAGCGCCTGTCCAACAAAATCGGCTTCACTGAACAGGATGATCCCGACAAAATCGAACAGGATTTGATGAAGCTGGCAGACAAAAAAGATTACGACGATTTGTCGCTCACATTGATTTTCCACGGGCGCCGCGTTTGCGACGCGAAAAAACCGAAATGCGATGTTTGCGCAATTTGGGATATGTGTCCGTCGGCATTTGTTTGAATTTTCGGGAAAAACAAATGAATGATGAAAAAACAAACGGGTGCCGATAAAAAACAAATGAGTGTTGAAACTAAAAAACAAATGGCACTGAAGTTAAAAAACGAATTTACAATTTTGAAATAAAAATGAAAAAAACAAAAAATAAAAAACAAACAACAAAAACAAACAACAAAAAAATAAAAAATGGAAAGAATAAAACAAACGTTTTATTCCATATCAATCAGCGGTTTTAAAAGGTCGCGGTCAAGCAGCATGCCTTCAAGCTTGCCGTCCGAGCCGACGACGGGAATCTGGTCAATTCTGGCGCGCTTCATTTTGCGGGCGCAGGAACTGACGGTTGAGATTTTGGTTGCCGTAATCAATTCGGAAACCATGATGTCTTTGGCGAATTTGTCTGTCGGGAGCTTCACGCTTGAAACGCTGTAATAAATGCTCATTGTGTCGCGCATGGATTCCCATGTCCAGCTGTCGTCGTCATCGCCGGCGGACATGTCGGATTTTTCGACGCGGTCTTCAATAATGCTTGAACCGACAACATCTCTGTCGGAAATGATGCCGACCAAATTGAGTGTTGAATCGACAATCGGACAGGCCTTGACATCGGCAAGGTCCATCAATAAAGAAACGACCGGAAGCGGTGTTTCACTCCATAAAACGTAAACGTTGGAGGACAAATATTCGGCAACGGGCGTTTCGATGTCGAAATCGGCAATCGCGCCGATCACGTCAGCCGTTGTGATTAATCCTTCCAAATGACCGTGTTCATCGACAACCGGAAGACGGCGGATGTTCTTTTCATAAAGAAGGCGGGCCGCTTCCTTTAAAGAGGCGCCGACCTGAATCGTAATCGGGTTTCTGGACATCAATAATGCCAGTTGTTCTTCTTCCGGATTTTTGAGAATATTTGTTCGAGAAACGATGCCGACAACTTTGTTGTCCTTCAAAACCGGAACTCCCGAGACTTTTTTGTCCTTAAGGATGCTCAAAACTTCGTCTCTGGAACCGGGAAGCGTTGCACTGGCCACATTCTTGACCATGATATCTTCAACATTCGGAATATTTGAAGCCATTTTTGACACGCGCCATTTATTTTTTTAAAATAATGTACACTCGAGTTAATATGAATTAATATTAAAAAATATTAAAATACGAATATTATATCCGATTTAACCAGTTAAACAGGATTCTGAGATAAATAATTATTGTTGCAGAGAATCATTTTTTTAGACCCTTTGCCGAAAATCTGTCAAAAATCTGCCAAAATCTGCCGAAAACTTGTCAAATCTGCCGAAAATAAGATGATTTCAAAGATTTCGATTTCAGTTGAAGCCTTGCAAATGTTTATAATCCTTAAAAAATTATTACATTCCAATGTCAGAAAATTCATCCGATACAGATTTTTCATCCAAGAAGTTTTACGCGATTGTTGCGCTCGGCCTGATTATCTTTGCCGCCGGAACAATTTTTGCATATCCCGCCGGTGTTCATTTAGACGATCCCGACATTTCCGCCGAAGAATACGCCAAACAGGAAAAAATATACGCCGTTTCAAAAGTCGGCTCCATGGTCGGTTTCATCATCGCCTTGATTCCGAGCGTTAAAATTCTTCAAAACAGCCTTTTGAAAGAAAAAGAAAAAGCCGAAAAATCAAACGGGAAAAAAGAAACAAAAGACGAAAAAGAAGAAACAAAATTCTTTAAATGAATCGGTTTCATCTTTTATCATTTTTTAATTTTTGTTTTTTGATTTTTTTGTTTGGTTTTTGTTATTTTATTTGGTTTTTGTTTGTTATTTTGTTTATTATTTTTTTGGCTTCGTCTATTGCTTTTTGTTATTGTTTATCATTGTTTTTGTTATTTTTTGTCATTGTTTTTTGTTATGCTTTTTGTTTTTTAATTATTTTGATTTGTTTTGATTGATTGTTCCGTCCCAATCATACGGGTAAACATAGATGTCAAACGGCTGCTCAATCATATTCGGCTCCAGCCTGAAATGTGTTTTTGAAACATAATCGCCGACATTCGGGGTTCCGCTGCCGTCCATGTCAACATAAGCCGTCATTATGTAAATGCGCTTGGGATCCAGTTTATTGTCATGCGTCATGGAATAAGTATAATTGACGCCGGATCCGTTCTGCAGAACCATATTTTCAACGGCCTTGTTTTCCGAATTCGTAATGTCCGTCAGTTCGATATAAACAGGCGCGTTGTCAAACGGCTGAGATCCGTCTTCCATCATGATTTTTCCTTCAATGACATATTCTTTCGCACCCAGACAGCCGGAAAACACGACGGCGGACAGCAGGCAGAACAGGACGCCCGACAGCGCAATCAGATTTAATTTCATTTAAAAATTCCCTTCCTGATTTTAATTTGATAAAATTGATTCATTTAATAAAACTGATTAATTTGGTAAAATTGATAAATTTGACAAATCTGATAAGATATTTCCGTTTAATTAATTAAAATTATCATTTGGTTATCAATTGGTCATCATTTGATTATCGTTTGTTTATCAATTGGTTGTCGTTTGTTTATCAATTGGTTGTCATTTGTTTATCATTCGTTTTGATTTTTCAAAACCAATTCCAAATAAGACGTTGTAATCGAATCTTGTTCGGAAATGCCGTATTTGTTTAAAAATTCAAAAATCCGGCAGACCTCTTTATCAATCGACGCTTTGTCGTCCGCATCTCTTAAAACACTTTCAACTTCGACAAATTCGCCGAGTCCTTCAACCGTGTCCAGTCCGATGATAAAACCGTCCCATTCATAAATTTCGCGGCGCTTGATAACGGCACCTGAGACGAAATAACCGAGCGCCAAAAGAATTTCTTTCATTTCAATCGGATCAACCGGGCTGTTGTATTCCGGCCTTGTTTTTGAAACGGTGTCGATTTTCTTTCCTTTATATGTGATTTCGCCTTCGCCGTTAACCGACCGGATTCGAAGCGCCTCATCCGTTTTGGCAAAATCGCGCGTCGGCGAATTAAAATAAATATCGCTTTGATCTTCGGCGCCCGTAAAAACGGCGCCGTTTTGAATCAAATCCTCTTTAATCCCGGCATGCGGGATTTTGACTTTAACTTCAATTTCGTACATATAAATCGAAAGGCACTTACAGATTAAATAAATTGTTCACGCTCAAAAAAAGGAAAAGATTCAAAAAAAAGGAAAAGATTCAAAAAAAAGGAAAAGATTCAAAAAAAAGGAAAAATTCAAAAAAAAGGAAAAATCAAAAAAAGGAAAAATCAAAAAACGTGAATCGTCCTTGTATTTGTTTTAAAAATGCGCCGTTCGCGCGGCCGGACAGCGCCTGCCCGCAATCAAAAGTCAATATCTTCGGGGCAAAAAATCGGAATTTTCCGGCCGCAGGAAGCGCAATAAAAACCGTGTTCGTCACGGTTTAAATTTTCCCGCTCGCCGAAGGAATACAAACGGCTGATCAGCAAAGAACCGCATTCGGGACAAAACGTGTTTTGATATTCCGAAATCATGTTGCCGATATAAACGTAATTCAATCCCGCTTTTGTGTAAACGGCGCGAAGCTTTTCAAGAACGGATCCGGGTGTCGGGCCGACATCTTCCATCCGATAATGCGGCTGAAAAGCATTTAAATGAACGGGCGTCTCTTCCCCGAGATTTTCCAAGATCCATGCCGCGGCTTTTTCCGCCTCGTCTTCGCCGTCGTTTTTCCCGGGAATAATCAGCGTCACAATTTCAATGTGCAGGCCGAGTTTTTTTGCAGAAGATATGGATTCCAAAACAGGTTCAAGCCGCGCCGAGCAGACTTGCGCGTAAAAATCATCAGAAAAACTTTTCAAATCGACACGATACGCATCAATATAAGGCGCCAGCTTTTCAAGCGCTTCGGGCGTCATGTAGCCGTTTGTCACCAAGATGACAAAGAGGTCTTTTTCCTTGGCGGCGGCTGCGGTGTCATACACGAATTCATACCAAACGGTCGGCTCGTTGTAAGTGAAGGAAACGGATTTCGTATCCAAAAGCAAAGCCCTTTGGACAACTTCATCCGGCGTTATAATTTCGCCGAAGCGGCTGAGCCCGGTTTCGGAGAGAACGGCGCTGTAAACGGATTCGTCCGGCATGGATATCCTGTGATTTTGGCAGTGCAGGCAGCTGAAGTTGCAGCCGAACGTGCCGAGCGAATAAGTCGCCGTCCCCGGTAAAATATGATAAAGCGGCTTCTTTTCAACCGGATCAATCGCTTCGGAAGAAACATAACCGTAATTCTGAGTGTAAAGAACGCCGTCCGAATTTTTCCGGACGCGGCAGTAACCTGTGCGGCCGGGCGCAATCGTACATCTGCGGGCGCAGACATGACAGCGGACAGCGCCTGAGGAAAGCGATTCGTAAAGCATTGCTTCTCTTTGAGCAGAACCCATTTTTACCACGACCATTTGCTGATTGATTTCAATATCGGATTAATTGACTCATAAATTAACTCATAAATTGATTCATTTATTGATTCATTAAATTGATTTATTCGACCGGCTCATTTAATTGACTTATTCGATTAGTTCCTCGGTTTTCGGCACCAATTCAGCTTTTAAAATGTCATAAAAACCGCGATTGCCGTACCACCGGACATTTGTTTGAACCGGCCGGATTTTCTGTTTAAAAAACGGGGCGTCCAATACGGCGGTTTCAAATTCGCCGCCTTCGCCGGCAATATGAACGTATTTTGTCTGATGCAGCCGAATCAGATCGGAAAGAGCCGACGCATCCAGCCGGCGCCCGAGCCAGCTTTCATCCAAGCCGTCGGCGGCAGCGGCGGCAAAACGAATGTCTGCCCCGGAATCAATCATTTCCTGCAAAAGAGAAACGGGATCCGATTTCCAAAGCGGAGAAAAAGCGGACAGTCCGAGAGACGCGCAAATCTTTTCAACGCGGCTGCGTTGATACTCGGATTCGATGGCGCCCGAGCAAACGCCTTTTGCCCCGTAATTTGCGGCGGCGGCCAAAAGCGCTTCTTTCATCTCGTTTAGTTCTTCTTCTTTAACACCGGACGTTGTCTGATAAATCAGCGGAATTTCGGAAGCTTCCGCAATCAAACGAACCAAATCCGTGTTCACGGAATGAAACATATAAGAGTCTTTGTTTTCGGGAACCAGGCAAACCAAACAAACAATTTCATTGCCGGTTTCAATCATTCTTTGAACGGCAAAAATTGAGTCTTTGCCGCCCGAAACCAGTGCCGCGATTTTCATAAAAGCCCCTCTCAAATTTTGACAAAATCGGAATTTGTTATTTTCGGAATTTATTTTAAATCTTTACGGAATTCATCCAGATCGGACACATTAAAATGAAGGGCATAACGCTCTTTCATCCGGTTCCAATCGGGAAGATTGGTTTGGCATCCGACTTTTTCGACAACAAAAGAAGAAACGACGCTTCCGACCTGGCAGCAGATTTTCGGCGGATAACCTTTCGTGAACGCCGTCAAAAAACCGGCTTTGTAAGAATCGCCCGCGCCTGTCGGATCGACGGCGTTTGCCAAAACGGCGGGAATGATTGTCTTATCCGATCGAATACATTTTCCGTCTTTGATTTCATTTTCATAAAGCATGCTGCCTTCTTTGTCGCATGTGACAATGATTAAGCCGATCATGTTTTTTAATTCTTCAAATGTTCTGTCGGAAATTTCCATAACACGGCGGATTTCATGGCGGTTGGCGAACAAAATGTCCGTGTTTTCTAAAATTGTATTCAGCGGCTCTTTTTGATAAGTGACCAAATCCTGTCCCGGGTCAAAAGAAACGAAATCGGCGGCTTGAGACATTTTCGCATTAAAGAAACAATCCGCCGTCACCATGTGAACAAACGGCACATGCGGCGGTTTTGCTTCGGCAAGTTTGGCCGCTGCGCCCCAATAGAAATAAGTGGTTTGATTGGAGGCTGCGTCCGTAATCACAAACGCTTTTGAAAGCGATTGATCCGGAATGTGATAAAGTTTTGACAAATCGACGCCGAAGCGTTCCAATTCTTTGTCATACTCTTTCTGTTCAAAATCTTTCCCGACGGGAGAAATCAGTTCGACATCGCCGCCCAAACAGGCAATTGCCGCCGCAACGTTTGCCGCGCCGCCGCCGAAATATTCCCGGCAGTCTAAAACAGGCGCGGAAGAATTCGGACCGGCCATTTGTTCAACAGTCAGCAAATAATCCACAGAAGTGTGCCCGGTAACGGAAATTTTTTGACTCATATTAATCACACCGCCTCCAATCGAAAAAGAATCGAAAGAGTTTTTGAAAATTAAAAATTAAAAATTAAAACCTAAAATTTTAAAAAATTAAAATTGAAATTGAAATTAAAGTTGAAATTATTTCAATTATAATTGAAAATTGAAGATTTTTTAAGAATCAAATTCAGAATTTAAATCCTCAAAGATTACTCGGATTCGTCGTCGTCGTCATCTTCAAATTTGCGCTTGTTCTCGGACTCGCGTCTGCTGTCCGGTTCGCGTCTGCTGTCCGATTCGCGTCTGTCGCCGAAATCGCGTTTGCCTCTGTCGCGGCCGCCTTCGCCTTCGGAGCGGGCGTTTCTGTCGCGGCGGGGCGCGTTTTGTCCGGGTTTTTGCGGGCGGCTGTCGGAGACGAACTCGTCAATCTCAGCCACTTTCAGCGGGACATCCCGAAGCGCTTTGCCGATAACGGATGTTGCAATGCGTGCGGCGTGTTCTTCGGACTCGGCTTCGTAAACTTTCATCTGGAAGAGGAGACCAACCAAAGCAGTGTCTGCAACCACATAAACGCTCATAAACTCTTCGTCGCAATTGGCGCAGCTCATTGTACCGACGTCGACGCCGACAAACTCCAGCTTCGGATTCAACCGTTTTCCGGCTTCGGAAATGGCAATTCCGATTGCATCTTCACCGGTTGCAACATCTTTGACAAGCCAGGCTCCTTCTAAATAAACATTATAATTCGGCATCTTTATCGTCTCCAAAATTTTTACATTTTCTGCATTTTTATTATTAAATTGTTCAACGAATATCGCTGAAATATATTTGTTAAAATTTATAAATTTAACTGACAAATGAATTCTGTTTAAATGATAGTCAGAATCAAATAATGAAATTCAATTTATGAATTCAAGTTGATTCAATTTATGAATTCAAGTTGATTCAATTTATGAATTATTCACAATTCAATTCATGAAATAATTCATGATTTAATTTATGAATTCAATTCATGAAACAATTCGTTACTGATATAAATATTAAAACGCCTGACAAACGAATTCAATGAATTCATTTCTGTCAGATTATTTTTAAGTTTAGTTGTTTCCTTTCACGGATTTGAAAAACATTCTCCGGGTTAAATCGTAAACAAAATGTCGTCGTCGACATCGAAAACGCCCAGCTTTGCACCGGCATCCAGCCAGGCGTGGCCGTAACTGAAAGATGCCAAAGCATTGACATAATCTTCGGACTCCAAAAAGTGAAGGCCGTCTTTGTGATAAGCATCCGCCATTCGGCGGTAATCATCCGCCACCGCCCGCATATGGGAAGCTTCAATGGAAGACGGAACAGCTTTTTCAAGGGCTGCCGCCAACAGTTTTTCATAACGTATTGTTTTCTCGTAAAGATCTGCAGGCATTTCATTTTCACCGACGGTTCATTTAATCATTGTTTAATCATTCGTCTCATTTTAATTTTGTGCCATTCGGATTATTAGTCTCATTCTGATTATTAGTTCCATTCTAATTATTAATCTTAATATTGAATTCTGATTTATTCAATTCGAACCGATTAATCCGAAAAATCGGAAAGCAAAGAGTCGGGGGCGCCGGCCAGTTTGACAAGCGCTTCGGCTTCGATAAAATGCAGATTTCCGGGAATGATTAAAATCTGAAGCGGATTACCGAGTTCAAAGGAATCAAGATTTTCGGCGAAATCGGCAATGACGGAAACATCATCCGATCCGGCGCGCGCAATGCCGACGGCAATGCGGTTTTTCATAACGCCTTCTTGTCTTTTTTCTTCAACTTCCAAAAGCAAAGATAAACCTTCCCGAACAGTCATGTAACCGTGTTCGTTGTGAATGTCTAAAAAAACAAGCGTATGAAGACCGTTTTCCTGATTGAATTTGATTGTGTCATACGGCGTTTCCGTGACAACCCGGTTTCCGCGGCTGCTGGTATACGGGAAAGGGATGCTGACAGATTTTCCGAAACGATAATTCTGAAGGCCGGACAAACCGAAAACGGCGGACGTGATAGAAGCGCCGTGAATTAATTTCGTCTCAATGCCCATGTCTTTGGCGCGGATCCGGAGATCGACGTGCGTGGTTGAAGCCATCGTGTCGCCGCCGGTCAGAAAAACAATGTTTTGATTTTTGGCGTTTTCCAGCCAATCCGGATTTTGCTCGACATCTTCCCGCATCAGACGAATGATGGGTTTTCCGTAAAGCGTTTCCATTTCTTCGATTGTTGTTCCCATCAGATAAGAAGTGTAAAATTCCAAATAAACAAGATCCGCCGATTGAACGGCGCGAAGGCCTTTTAAAGAAATATCCTGCGCGTCAAAAAGTCCCAATCCGATAAAAGTCAGCATAACAGAATCAATCGGATAAATGATATTTAAATGCTTTTCAAATTGAAAGCCAATCGCTAAAAAGATTTAAATAATAATAAAGCGATTTAAAATTAATTGCAAATCATTATTATTAAGTTTTGTTTTCTTAAAGGTTTAAAAAAATCACAAATTTTGCCTGAAAAACGCCGAAAATTCGATGTCAAAAATATTGACACACATTCGATTGATTGCGATAATATTTTGAATGTGCAAAACAGAAAAAGAGAAACAGAAAAAATATATATATGATATAGATGTAATTTAAATTGTATTGTTATTAACATAAATTCCTTACAACAAACAAAATAAAAATGGGAAAACAACTCCAAAATTCTTAAATGTAAAAAATGTCTAATTAAGAATGAGTTTTAAAAAGATATTTTATTTGTTTATTTATTTTGTTTAACGAATAGGGGTCACAGAGTATGATTAAAAGAAATACTGTTCAAAAAATGAAAATTATGGAATATTTAATGAGCACAAAATCCCACCCGACGGCAGAAGCTGTTTACGCGGTTGTTTCAAAAGATATTCCGACAATCAGTTTGTCGACGGTCTACCGCAACTTGAACGCAATGGCCGAAGACGGTGAAATCCTGAAATTCGAAGTCGGCAACGAAGCACACTTTGACGCGGACATCAGCTTCCATCACCATGTTTACTGTAAACTCTGCAAGAACGTCTTTGATCTTCACGACAGAGAAATTGCAAGTTACATCACGGAAAAAGCAAACATTCCGAACTTCAAAGTCGAAAGCACAAATTTGATTTTTGTCGGCAAGTGCTGCGACTGCGCGCCCGAGGAAGAAATGACTCAAAATGCGCAAGCATCTCCCGAGTTCATGATGAATTGAAGTTTTTCAATTCAATTTTATTCTTTTTTATGATTCAAAAATTCAGCCGTATTATCGACTGCCGTTGAATCTTATAATGATTGTTAAAATGAAGTAAATGAAATAACAGTCAAAATACTCAATTAAAAAATAACTATAAAAACAGCAGTTAAAAAACTACTATAAAAAACAGCAGTTGAAAACTACTATAAAAAACAGCAGTTGAAAACTACTATTAAAAACAGCAGTTGAAAACAACTATTAAAAAACAGATTCAATTAAAAAAAACAGATCTCACAGAGTGGATTACAAATGACGAGAACAGAAGAAAATTTAAAAGCGGCCTTTATCGGCGAAAGCCAGGCCAGAAACAAGTACGATTATTTTGCAAAAGTTGCCAAAGCAGAAGGACACCCTTTCATTGCAAAAGTCTTTGAAGAAACCGCCTTGAACGAAATGCAGCATGCCAAAGATGAATTCAAGAAATTAAACGGTATCGGCGACACAGCCGCGAACTTGAAAACTGCCATGGACGGCGAGGAATACGAAACAACCACAATGTATCCCGAATTTGCGGACGTTGCGGATGAAGAAGGATTCCCCGAGATTGCCAGAATGTTCCGCCAGATCGCAAAAGTTGAAGAACATCACAGACAAAGATACGAAAAACTTTTGGAACAGCTTCAGAACGGAACGCTCTACAAAAGAGACGAGCCGATTCACTGGAAATGCATGAAATGCGGCTACGTTCACTACGGCAAAGAACCGCCGGCAAAATGCCCGTCCTGCCAGCACCCGCCGGAATATTTCGAACCGGAAGACATCTTCTGATTCGTTTATAAGATACAATTTAAAAAATAATTATTGAATACAAACTCAGCCGGATTCATTCCGGCTTTTTTTATTTATTTTTGTTTTGATTTCATTTGATTTTATTTTAAATTTTACTTCTAATTTTATTTCTAATTTCAATTCCGTTTTATTTCATTTTCATTAGAAGAGTCGGTTTTAAATTTTTTCAAAACGGGAAAATGTTTTAAAAATATTTTGAAATTGGTGCCGTTCGCGCGCGCCGCCGCATCGGTTGTTTGCTGCTGCATTGATTTGCTGCCGCATTGATTTGCTGCCGTGAGCTGAAGCATTTTTCATTCTGCCGTTGCCGTAATTTAATCTGTTTATTTCCAAATACATTTATATAAAACTAAAATGATATTTTAAGAATGTATAATTATGTTGTATATTTTACAACAGGAGAAATCCCGTAAAACAAAAACAAGGTCGTTAAGATTATGGTTAAAGAAAAAACCGGCAGACAGGCTTATTTTATCGGCGGCGGCATCGCATCGCTTGCAGGCGCCGTGTATCTGATTCGTGATTTTGATTTTAAAGGCGAAAACATTCATATTATAGAGACGCTGGACATTCTCGGCGGCAGCAACGACGGCATCGGAACGCCTGAAAAAGGATTCGTTTGCCGCGGCGGCCGCATGCTGAATGAAGAGACGTATGAAAACTTCTGGGATTTATTCCGTACGATTCCGTCATTGGAAGAGCCGGGAATTTCGGTCACGGATGAAATATTGGACTTTGACCACACCCATCCGACGCACGCCAACGCGCGCCTGATCGATAAAGACGGATACGTTTTGGATGTCATGTCCATGGGTTTTGACAACGGCGACCGCATGAAGCTGACAAAACTCATGATTGAGCCGGAAAAGAATCTGGACAATTTAAAGATCCGCGACTGGTTTTCACCGCATTTCTTTACGACAAATTTCTGGTATATGTGGCAGACGACATTTGCATTTCAGGAATGGTCGAGTGTTTGTGAGCTGAAGCGCTACATGAACAGAATGATTTACGAATTTTCCAGAATCCAAACGCTTGAAGGCGTAACTCGGACCCGTTTCAACCAATATGATTCGCTGATTCTTCCGCTGAAAAAGTATTTGGAAGAATTTAATGTGGATTTCGATTTGAAATGCACGGTCACAGATATTGATTTCAGAGACTGCGATGAAATTGCCGTCTCAAAAATTCATTACAAGCGCGGCAATAAAAACAACATCAAAAACGGCACAATCAGCCTGAAAAAGAAAGATATGTGCTTCTTTACCTGCGGCTGCATCACGGACAATTCCGACGAAGGCGATCTTAAAACGCCCGCCCGTTATCTTCCGGACAACCCGCCGTCGGCGGATCTTTGGAGAAAAATTGCCGAAAAGAGGAGTGAACTCGGAAATCCCGAACCGTTTTTCGGCCATCCCGATGAAACGAAATGGGAATCTTTTACCGTCACTTCAAAAGGCGACAAGCTTTTGAAAATGATTGAAAGGTTTTCCCGAAACGTCCCCGGAAGCGGCGCTTTAATGACTTTTAAAGATTCGTCCTGGCGCATGTCAATTGTTGTTGCCGCGCAGCCGCATTTCAAAAACCAGCCCAAAGATCAGACAATCTTTTGGGGTTACGGCCTGTATCCGGACCGTATCGGCGATTTTGTGAAAAAACCGATGATTGACTGCACCGGCGAAGAAATTTTAACGGAACTTCTGCACCACCTTCATTTCGAAGAAGAAATCGACGGCATCATGAAAGATGTTGTAAACGTCATCCCGTGCATGATGCCTTACATTGACGCGCTTTTCCAATGCCGCGCCAAAGCCGACAGGCCGAAAGTCGTTCCCGCAAATTCAAGAAATTTCGCATTGATCGGCCAGTTTGTTGAAATCCCGAAAGACATGGTCTTTACGGAAGAATATTCCGTCAGAACCGCGCGCTACGCCGTTTACAAGCTGATGGGATCAGACAAAAAAGTCTTGCCGGTCACGCCTTACAACAAACAGCCCGAAGTCCTGCTTCGCGCATTGAACACAATGTACCGCTGAAAAAAACAGAAAAATCCGATCAGGCAAACAGATTGCCTGATTCTTTTTTATTTTTCATTTTTCATTTATCATTTATTTTGTTTTCATTTTTAAGATTTGCACATGAAGGGATGGAATGAACGAAAACGAACCCGAAACAAGCCGCAGCCGTATGAGCCGCAGTGAGATGAATCACAGTGAGATGAATCACAATGAGCCGGACCGCACTGACATGGACCACAGAAAAATGGACCACAGTGACATGGATCACAACGGCACGGAACACAGAAAAATGGATCACAGCAGCATGGAACACAACGGCATGGAACACAGCGGCACGGGACACAGCGGCATGGAACACAGCGGCACGGGACACAGCGGCACGGGACACAATGGCATGGACCACAGCGGCATGGACCACAGCGGCACGGATCACCGCGGCATGGAACATAGCGGCACGGATCACGGCGGCATGGAACACAGCGGCACGGATCACAGCGGCACGGAACACGGCGGTATGGATCATTCCATGCATAATATGGGAAACCTGAAGACCAAATTTATTGTTTCGTTAATTTTGACGATACCGATTATTCTTTTGTCGCCGATGATGGGCATTGATATGCCGTGGCAGATTGAATTTCCGGGGTCGGAATGGGTTGTTCTGATTTTGGCGACAATTCTTTATTTTTACGGCGGGATGCCGTTTTTAAAGGGGGCGGCAGCGGAGCTGAAAAATAAGAGTCCGGCGATGATGACTTTGATTTCGCTCGGCATCAGTGTCGCTTATTTTTACAGTTTGTATGCTTTTGCCGTGAACAATATTTTCCACACCGGCGCGCATGTCATGGATTTCTTTTGGGAGCTGGCAACGCTTATTGTGATTATGCTGCTCGGCCACTGGATTGAAATGCGCGCGGTCAGCAATGCGGGAGACGCGCTTCAAAAGATGGCGGAACTGCTTCCGGGAACGGCGGATGTTGTTCAAAGCGGCGGGGAAATTCAAACGGTTGATTTGAAAAATGTTCAGATCGGCGATCATGTTTTGGTGAAAGCGGGGGGCAAAATCCCGGCGGACGGCATGGTGATTGACGGCAAAACGACCGTGAATGAATCCATGATCACGGGAGAATCCAAAGAGGTTGCCAAGGAAAAAGGCAGCCAAGTGATCGGCGGATCCGTAAATGGTTCGGGAACGATTACGGTGGAAGTTACGGGAACGGGCGAGTCCGGCTATTTGGCGCAGGTGATGCAGCTTGTCGGAAGCGCTCAGAAAGAAAAATCGAAATCCGAAACGTTGTCGGACAAAGTGGCTCGATGGCTTTTCTATGCCGCGGTTTCGGTCAGTTTAATCGCTTTTGCGGTGTGGTATTTCTTGGCGGATGTCAACACGGCGCTGGAGAGGATGGTGACGGTTCTGGTCATCGCCTGCCCGCACGCGCTCGGCTTGGCAATTCCGCTCGTTGTTGCCCGTTCGACTTCGATCGGCGCGAAAAACGGACTTTTGGTCCGCAACAGAAACGCTTTGGAAACGGCGCCGAAAACAACTGTTGTCATGACCGACAAAACGGGAACGTTAACGGAAGGGAACTTTAAGGTGACGGGTGTTCGTTCATTGGACGCGTCGATGACGGAAGAAGAGATTTTGAAATATGCCGGCGCGCTTGAGAAAAATTCAAGTCATCCGCTTTCGGCCGGCATCTTAAAGGAAATTGACGCGCGAAAAATTCAAACGCCGGAGATTTCGGATGTCAATAATATTCCGGGCGCGGGAATTGAAGGAACGGCCGAGGGCAAAAATATCAAAATCGTCAGCGAATCTTATCTGACAAAAAATCAAATTTCTTATGATGCCGCCGCTTTAAATGATTTGAAAGGGAAAGGAAGCACAATCAGTTTTCTTTTAATCGGCGGTCAGCCTGTCGGTTTCATTGCGCAGGGCGATCAAATCAAAGACGGCGCGAAAAAGATGATTGACGACCTGAAGGCGCGAAAGATCCGCCCAGTGATGCTGACGGGAGACAATGAAGAAGCAGCGCAGGCGGTTGCTTCAAAACTCGGAATCGAGGATGTTCATGCCGGTCTTTTGCCTGAGGATAAAGAAAAAATCATTCAGGAATATCAGGCGAAAGGCGAAGTTGTCATGATGGTCGGCGACGGCGTCAATGACGCCCCGAGTCTTGCGCGCGCGGACATCGGCGCTGCGATCGGCGCGGGAACGGATGTGGCGATTGATTCGGCGGACGTGGTTCTTGTCAAAAGCGATCCGAGCGATATTATTCACTTCCTGTCGCTTTCCAAAAACACGTCCAAAAAGATGAAGCAGAATTTGTGGTGGGGCGCAGGCTACAACATCATTGCAATTCCGCTGGCCGCGGGAATTCTGGCGCCTGTCGGAATCATTCTCAGTCCGGCGGCGGGAGCCATTCTCATGTCGCTCAGCACCGTGATTGTGGCGTTTAATGCACTGACTTTGAAAATGGACGATTAAATGCGCTGACTTTGAAAATGAACGATTATTTCAAAAAACGAAACATCATTTTGAATAACTTTTCAAACCCGAACCCCCTCTTCCATAAAATTAAAAAGATTAAAACGGGGTTCGTTTTTCTTTAACTTTTGAAGAAAACGATGTTTCGGTTTATAATTAAATCAAAGAAAAACCTATGAACCGCCCCTCCAATCTGAATTTTGTGAGCGTAGCGAGCAAAATGAAGATTGGAGATGACTCAAATGATTTTCAATTAAAACGAAAAACAGTCTTTTTTCAAAACAAGTTGTTGCTTCTGTTTGTATTGTGCTTCTGTTTGTATTGTGCTTCTGTTTGTATTGTGCTTCTGTTTGTATTGTGCTTCTGTTTGTGCTGCATTGTTGTTTGTGATGCCGTTGCTGTTTGCATTGTCGGATGTGTTTCTGTGTGCATCATCTCATTTTTATCACATCCGCTCGCTACGCGAGCGTGGGCACAGCTACCTTACTGTTTCCGTTTGCACAGCTGCCTTACCGTTTCCGTTTGCACAGCTGCCTTACTGTTTCCGTTTGCACAGATTACCTTCAGTTTTCCGTCAATACAGTTGCCGCCTGCAGACCTGATTCCGCTTGCCGCCGCCGCCTTCGCGCGAGCCGCACATTTTTTTGAAAACCAATTCAAACGGACACGGTTTTTTGGATTCATTATTGAAATTCATTTGAATCATTTGAAGCGAATTTTTAAATACCACGCTTTCCTTTTTTGAATGACGCGGGAGCGGCAGGGCGGCTGCGGGAATTTTAATTTCCTGAGGAAAGTCTCCCCACCCTCTTTCAAATTTGCGGACGTTTGTGAAGAACGTTTGGCGAGAGTCAAGGCTATGGCACAGAAACGATACCGGGCCGTGTCAGCGATGATGTGAAAAACTGAGGCGCACGGCGCACGGATGCAACGGTAAAACCCCGCAGGTGCAAGTTGATTCGGGATCACGTGTTTGATTTGAAAGCACGCCCGAGGTTAAAAGACGCAAAGCCGAATGCCGTCGTACATTTCAATTTTATTGATGAATCAAAGATAAGAATGTTCTTTGAAACGTACAGAAAACAGAAGGGAGCTTACTCGCCGGACCCGCGTTATGAATTATTTTTTAATTTTTTTTGATTTTTTAATCTTTTTTGATTTTTTAATCTTTTTTGATTTATTTGATTTTTTGATTTCTTTTTTATTTCGGCTTGGCACAACTGTTTGAAAAGCGGCGGCAGCAAGAAAGGCAAAGCTCTAAACAGGGCGGACAATGCACGATCGTTCATCATCTCATTCTTATCACATCCGCTCGCTGCGCGAGCGTGGGCACAGATTACCTTACCGATTCTGTTTGCACAGATTACGCCGTTTCCGTAAATACAGTTGCAGATTTGCCGGCCTGTCCCTGCCGCGTTTGCCGGCGCGAGCTGCACGGACATCAGAACAAATCAAAACGAGGCGACGTTTTAATCGAGATAAAAGAAAAATGACGAAAAATGAGAAATGAAGAAAAATGAGAAATGAAAAAATGAAAAAATGAAAAATGAAAAGAAATGAAAAAAATAAAAGTAAAAAGTTTTTGAACTTAATGATCGTGACTGCATCCGTTGATGATGATTCCGAGCATTTTGTGCTGATGCGGAATTTCGAGGCGGACGATGTCCCAAAGCGTTTCGGGGTTCATACCGAATTCGGGATGAATAATTTGAATTTTCAGTGTTTCTAAAAATCCCCAATCCGCTTTCGGTTTTCTTCTTTTGAAATCCTCGGGGAGGGAAAGTGCTTCTTCCTGGACTTTTTCCAACAGGTCCGTCAGGCGCTGATGAAGCGATCCGTTTGCGATAAATTCTCCGTAAACGGGGCCGGACGAAAGCGCAATAACTTCATCCAATTGAACGACCATTTTTGAAACAATTTCTTTGGCGGCAGCATCTTCCGGATGATGAGAACAGGCGCAGGAAGAGTCGTCATCGTCGCCGTCAATCAAGGGCTTGTCATATCCGCGCGCGTGGGCGTCATGGTTATGGGAATGATTGTGAGAATGATTGTGGGAGTGATCGTGAGAATGATTGCGGGAGTGATTGTGTGAATGAGAATGATTGTGGGAATGGTCACAGCCGCAGTCTTCATCGTGTCCATGATTCTGTTCATGATGATGTTCATGATGATTCTGTTCATCATGGTTATGTTCGCCGTGATGTTCGCCATGCGCACTCTGTCCGTATTCTCCGGGTTCATTTGCCGACATCTGTAAACCTCTTAAGTTTCAAAATGAATGAGTTGTTTCTCAAATTCTTCTAAATCAATATTCGTGTTGTAGCAGCCGTTTGACAGCAGCGGAACGCCGTATGTTGCAATTTTTGTTTTTTTCAGTTCGCGCATTCCTTTATTGATTTCGTAATTGCAGCCGATGGCCAGAACGCCGTCCGTGCCTTTGGCATCGGGATGTTTGAGAATATGTTTGACAAAAGATGAACCTGTAATGATATAAAGTTTATAGCCGTGCTCTTCGGAGATCTTTTTGACGGCGGCGAAATCACATTTGCCGCAGCCGGTGCATTGAATTCCGGTGCGCGTCGTGCGGGCTTTGCACTCGATATGACGCATGCAGTGCGGGGCCAAAACGATTCTGTTTTTGGTTTTGGAAAACTTTTTGCCCTGCGCATTGTTTTTTGTCTCAGCCATCGTTTTGTGCAGTTTGTCGGGACTCTTATAGGCCAGCATGTAAACGGCCAAAAGCGGTTTGTAAAAGAAATCCATCACTTTTGAGGCGTAAGACGCAAAGAAAGCGTTGTTTTGAAGGCGCGTGTGCACGATGTAAAAAGCAATGATCAGCAAAATTACGGAAAGGATTGCGCCGAAAACCATTATGCGGCCGACTTCGTCATACATCAGGAACCCCCTCCTTCATTTTCAAAATCGTATAATGTCGGCAGAATGTACCGGCCGGATCCGCTGCTGCCGTCGCCGCTGCTGTCGGCATTAATCGGGAAGACCAAATCCATTTTTTCAACGACTTCGCCGACGTTGACTCTTGTTTCAAAACAGCCGTCGTTAATCAGATAAACGCCCTGCGACGGAATGACGGAAGTTTTCTGCATGGACTCGCTCAATTCGACGGGACAGGCGACGCCGATGCAGGAAGTGGGTTTGTATTCTTTAAAGATTTTTTTAACAAAACTGCTTCCGGGAACGACAAACACTTTGAAGTCGCGTATTTCGGCTTCTTTTTGGATTTCCCCGATGTCGCAGCGCCCGCATTTTGTGCAAATGAAGCCGTAAAGCGGATCACAGCGCGCGTGACAGTCGGAACTTCTCAGGCATTGGGGCAGCAAAATAACTTTGCGCTCATCCTGTTTTTTGAATTTTTCCAAATAAATGGAATTTTGAATTTCGACCAGGATTTCATCAACGAGCAGATCGTTCATGGAAAAGGCCGAAAAAACCCATTTGGTCGGCGAATAAAACAAATAAAGCATGAATAAAACGAATTTCGGATAAATGATTTTCTTCTTGCGGATACTGTAAAGACCGACGGCTACCGCAAGCAAATTGAAAAAAATGATGAATAATAAAAGCCAAACGGCGATTTTTCCGATAAAAATGTAATTAATCGCGATAAAAAAACCTCAGCGTTTTTTGAATTAAATTAACAACTAATCCTATAAAGTCATTTGATAAAAGTCTATCTCATATCGATTTAAATATAATTGCGATGAAAATAAATATCAAACGAAGAGTATCTTTTATATACTTAATGGGTGTTTTAAACAGTATGAAAATATGAAAGAATTTATGAAAGAATTATGAAAGAATGATTCGTTTCAAGTTTAATAATCATAAACAAAAAAACAAAACAAAACAATCAAAAACAAAACAATCAAAAACAAAACAATCAAAAACAAAACAATCAAAAACAAAATCATTAAAACAGAATCATAAAAGAAAAACAGAATCATTCAAAACAGGAGAGGGAAAATGGATTTAAAGATGCATTCTGACAAAAAGACAACAGTCCGAAACATTGTTAAAATTGACGAAGAATTATGCAACGGCTGCGGTGCCTGCGTTTCACCCTGCGCCGAAGGCGCTATTGTTATCATCGACGGCAAAGCCAAAGTCGTATCTGACGATTTATGCGACGGCCTCGGCGCCTGCCTCGGCATTTGTCCGACCGGCGCAATGACGATTGAAAGAAGAGAAGCCGTCGCTTTTGATGAAGAAAAAGCCGAGCTTCATAAAAAAGAAAATGAAACGAAAAACGCGAATATGAATACGAATCCAAATGCAAACCAGAATTCGAATGCAAATACGAATGAAATTTCATGTTTCGTTTGCGGGAAAAACGATGAAGGGAATTATTTGGTGTCGGTTCGAAAGAACGGGCAAAATTCGTGGATTTGTACAAAGTGTTTGCCGAGATTGATTCATTAATAAGTACAAATTAAAAAAAATGGCTGAATAAACCAGCCAAATTTGTAAAATTTCATTGAGAAAACTTAAAATTACTTTTTACCAGCATTGAAATTTCTTTCTTCAATAAGATATGGAGTCATATAAATATACGGTTGCCCATTTTCAAGAGTCATAGGCGTTACTGATATACTTTGACTGTTTGAAATAATCAGATAGCAAACTCCTGTTTCGTTGTGAGCAATGACAGTCATTACATTCTGAGTCATCATCGGATCTTTATTAGTCCATATGACAAATACATCATCATTTGACGAATCGGATAAAGCAAATGCAGGTGTAATCAGCAACGATGCAATTAATACAAACATAATTATTTTCTTCATGTTTTAGACCTCATCTGTGCACATACATTTCATTCGGAGATTTCTTCGCCGAAACCACTATACGATTCACCGTTTACCTTGAAGTCGCACTTTTCCAAACCACTATATTTCATTGAGATTTCTCTTGTGAATAAGTGAAAAATTTGTATAATATCTTCTTGATCAGCATCAGTCCCTTCAATTATTAATTCGTATCTTGTTTTCATTTTGTATTACTCCAAATTATTATTTTTTTAATTCATTACAAATTTTTGAGATATAATTTTGATTATTTTTTTGTATTCATTTAACATACAATTTATCAGAACCATTATTCAATCCATATATTTTAACCGGGCAAATATTTTCTGCTGTGATTGGAACTCCGTAATAATTATTATCGCTTGGTTTAGGATCTAATAATTTCATCCCCCGATCAGCTAATTTCGCCCACGATTCCTTTGAATTGTAAAGACTCCTCATAAGAGCACCTTCCATCCTTTGTCTGAGATGATGACCTGAACTGTAGCGCTCACCTGGGATTTCCGTCACAAAGACTCTCATTGCTGAAAGTTGTCTTTCAACATCTTTCAAGTACAGTGATTTATTGGCTTTAAATTCGTCTTTGTTTTTTGAATAATGATAAGGCCAAAGTTCATTTCGGACTCCTTTTGAAGCTTGATCAGACTCCAGAACGACATATACCTCTTTTCCATTTTTATAACCTGATGTGTGCTCCTTAAATCTTCTTTTCATGGAAGTTGTCTCACCTGCTAAATAAAGTAAATACCCGTCTTCATACTCAAACGTCCAAAGATAAACGCCTGCAATATCCGGAATTGGATCTAATCCGGTCTCGGTTTCATAACCGGGCCATGCAAACGGTCCGTTCCACATAAATTTTTGTTCCATTTAATAACACCTTTTTACATAAGTACTAATTTTTACAGCACCATGGTAAAACATACATCTGCAATTATTATATTTAAAATTTGTTATTGTATAAGCACAATTGTAACAATTTTGAAAGACAGGTGGTGATATAGTGTCCAAAATCTATATATGAAAATATAATTGCACTTAATTTCCAGAAATAAAACACAATAGTATCAAAAATTATAATAATCTCAAAAACCATGGGAAATTATGAATCAACCAAACCGCAATAAATTATCAATTTCTTTAGCAATCAATCCTCATATTAAAACAGAAATGGAAGCACTTGTTTCAACCAAATATTTTAGTTCGGTATCAGATGTTGTCAACACTGCCATTTTAATGTTTTTAGGAAAACTGACACTTTGTAAAAATGAAACAGATTTTAATAATTTTATTTCATCAATAATGGACATTGAATCCGAACAAATAAAAAAAGAACAAATATCTGTCTCTTATAATAAATTTATAGACGATGAATTAAAAGATCTTTCAAACCTTCTTAAAAAGAGCAAATCTTTTGTTGTCAGAATGGCAATCACCGATTTTTTTACATATTACAACGGTAAGACAAACAATTTATCAGACAGAAAAGATGAAAAATATCCGGCATCTGAAGATGAGCTCAGAGAATTTGTTTTAAGGATTATAAACGAAGCGAATTACGAGTGAGTTGTTCATAAACGATGGTAATGCAACTGTTTTCGCTGTCATTATTACCTCCGACCTTTGCGTTTCTAACAGCTTCGCCTGCCACGCGTGCAAACCCATGATTAAAAATATAATAATGAAACATATCCTAAATTTATTAATTTTCAAAATAATAAAAAGTATGTCCCAATTGAAAAAAGAAGAAAAGAGAAAGGAATAAATCAATCCTTATACTCCGAAGCTTTTGTAAGTCTGACTTCAATCAATTCTCCGTTTCTGAATCCGTCTTTAATTTTATCAACCAATTCCGAATCCGTCCGAAGCTTGATATCGCCGCCGCGGCCGACGGTCGCGCTGAAAAACGGTTTTCCCGAAATGAAAACATCCACGTCTTTTCCGGAAAATTCGGGAACGCGGAGAATGAAATGCTTTTTTGTCTTTTCAAAGACGGGAATCGCATAATCAGGATTGTTGCCGTATTCGTCCGAAACATTGTCGTAGCCGTAATTGCCGCTGCCGTAACTGCTGTTGCCGTCGCTGTTGCTGCCGTCAAAATCATTTTCAAAGCCGCCGAAGTCTTCGGCGGAATAACCGTCTTCAAAATGCTGTTTTCTGCGGCCGCCGTTTTTGTCCCGTCCGCGTCCGTCGCCGTTTTTATTTTGGCGGCCGAAATAAGAAACGGGCATTTCCCGAACATCAATCCGAAGTCCCGTGTGCGATTCGATGCGGTTGATTGTGTCGCCGCCGCGGCCGATAATTTTCTTTTTGTCCGTGCTCTTGACTTTCACGACGGCGCTTGTATCTGTTACAAGCTCCACTTCAAACGGTCCGGATGTGTAACGTTCGACTTCTTCGGCAAGCATGGCTTCGGTGTCTGCCCAAAACGGTTTGCGCTCGGCCGGCGATGCTGCGCCGCCGGGACCGACCGGCATGACAACTACTTGTTCGCCGTATGTGTAAATTTCATATTCCGTTTTGCCGGATGCCATTTCGCTGACCGTAATAACCGGTCTTGCCAGATCCGCTTCCATCATGCCGTGCGGCACTTTAACGGTAAATTCAAGCGTGTAAACTTTTGAGATTTGTCCTTTGTCGATGAAAATAACGGTGTCGACAACCTGCGGAATCACGCCGAGCTCGATTCTTCCGATCAGTCTTTGAACCGCGTCAATCGCGCGCGTCGCGTGAACGACGCCGATCATGCCGACGCCGGCAAGGCGCATGTCGGCAAACAGCATGAAATCCTGCGTTTTTCGGACTTCGTCATAAATCGTGTAATCGGGGCGCACCAAGAGAAGCAAATCGGCCGTGTTTTCCATTTTTCCTTCCAGCGGCGCATACTGCGTAATTTCCGTCGGCACCTGAAGGTCGCGCGGGGATTCCATGGTTTTGACGACGTTGCCGTTTTCGAGCAGGAATTTCGCAACGGACGCGGAAAACGTTGATTTGCCGGCACCGGGAGATCCGGCGATTAAAATGCCGCGCTGCTGCAAGATTCTTTCTTTGAGAACATCGCTTGCTTGGTATTTGTCGAAATCAACATGCGCAATCGGACGCACGATCGTAATTTCAAAATCGTCGGAAAACGGTGCTTCCGTAATCGCAATTCTCATGTCGCGGACCTGAAGGATCAAAGCGCCGTTGTATTCCATTTCAATAAACGATTCTGAATCTGTTTTTGTAAAATGAATGAGCTCGGATTTGATATGCTCAAGCTCGGCGGCCGTACAAAGTGTGCCGCGAATCGGCATGTATTTCATTTCGCCGACGGAGCCGCGCTTGGCCATCGGCACGACATTCGTTTTGAGATGAACGGACATCGTCTGGTTGTCAAAAAAGTCAAGAACGGAAAGTTTTGAGACGTCCGCTTCCGCCTCGCGAATCACGGGCGGCACATAATCAACGGACATGCCCTTGGCTTTTCCGATGACGGCCTGCACTTTATCGGACGTGACAAACAGACCGCCGACATCCGCCGCCGTCTGCCGGATGAGCGCGTCCACTTCCCCGAGTTTCGCGTCCCGAATCTGGTGAACCGTCGGCCGATTGCCGTCATATTTGAGATGAATTTCTCCCGCCTCATCCATTTCCCGAAGAACAAGAAGTTCGTCAATGCCGTAAACACCCGTTTCGCGCCGGCTGTCGGCCTGGTTTTCAAGTTCCGCCAAAACCGCCTCCGGAACAACGACCGTCAAAACATCATTGTCGACAGGCTTGTACCGTCCGTTTCGGACGGAAGACGAAAGAACACCGTCAATCACCGCGCTTGTGTCGCCGATGATTGTGTCAACCGCAAAAACGGCATCCGGATTGTAATGAAATTCAAATTCGCCGGCGCTGACGTCAACGGAACGGAATTTGGAATGAGAAGATGAATTTGAAGAAAAATTTGAAGAAGAAGTTTTTCGGTTTGTCATAATGAAAAATAGGGACTGGATGTATTAATAAATGTTTGAAAAAAAGAAAAAAGAGAACGGAAAAATAAATTCCGTTCTTAAATTTTTTATTTTTAAATTAAAGGTCATTTTCCATTACTTCTATGGTATAGGTAATACCTGTAACTGGTCCAAGATTAAGTGAACCGGATTTACCATCACCAGCACTTGATTTAAGGTCAACCAATGCCGGATTTCCGTCAATCGTAGCTGTAAAGACATAACTTGTTCCTACGTTTTCAACAAATCTGTAATCCTTCGGAGAAGTTAAGCCCATATCTTCGCCATTATTAAGCAATACAGCATTTGCCGGCAACTTAATCTTTAAAACAGCCGAATTCAAAATGTAAACATTGTATGTTGTTCCGTCACTTGTCGTTACGGTTAAACTAACATCACTCGGATTCGGACCTCCATTTTCGAGGTTGGCAGAGGTAATGCCTGCTTTCATATTAACGTTTATAGATTTGCCGCTTGTAACAATTGAGTCAATAATCTCATTCTTTTCGGTTGTATTTGACGATACATTGTTGGCGAATTCGAGAGTTATTGTTTTTTCTGCAATTTCATCACCTGGGACATAAACAAAGATGTTAGATTGAGCAATCAGATTTTGATCAACATAAATCTTATCGTCTTCGTATGTTGCGATAACTTTCTTTTCAAATATTGCTTCAGCTGTATATTTTTGAGATGAAAGAGGGTCAGTCGTTGTAAAAGTCAAACCGAATTCAGTTAACGGAACTGTTTCTCCATCTCCGTCTTTCATGATAAGTTCTTTAAGAACATAACCTGAAGCAGGTTCAAAGGAGAATTTGATATTGTCAAGCTCTGTAGTATAAGTTTTAGTGGTACCGGCAGAGATGAAAGCTTCATCACGATCATAATTAACTTCAATAAACTTCAATGCACCATTTGCACCGGATTTTCCTTCAATAACGGCAGATGCATAGAACGAAATTTGATACACAATATCGCCGACTGTGACATTGAGATCAAAATTACCCCAATTGCTTAAAGAAACTGCGTTTGCTGCGGTTTCTTGGAAGCCAATTGTTAATATTTTGTCATTAGCTGTTGCTGTATCAATCAAAGTCTCACTGCCTGCTAAGATTTCAGGATCAGCTGTGATTGAGCCGGGCATTGTTAAAGTAAAAATTGTTTCTTCATTGAGTTCGGAAGAAGGAACGTAAAGATACCATTTAGCAACGTTGTCCACAGGGTCATATTGGTTTAAAGAAACCGGATCACCGTTTAATGTACCGGGTGAGGATGGCGTAGATTTCTTATTGCTGCCGCCGCCGCCGCTGCCGTTCTGGTTTGCATAAACAACATCCGGAAGTGATGAGGATGATGAAGGCGTTGTGTTTGATGTGTTGTTAGATGTGCTTGTGTTTGTGGTACTCGTATTGGTACTTGTATTGGTTGATGTGTTTGTTGTGTTGGACGTATTGTTTGCTTGTCCGTCATTCGTGTCTGAATCGTCGGCTCCGAGACAACCGGCTCCGATCATGCCGATTGCGGCGATGAGGACTGCAAAAATAATCAAGGGTCACGAGTAGAACAACTAAATAATTAGGTGTTCTAATCATGCTCATGCAATTGAAAAATAAATATGCAAATCGTTCTAAAATTTCTGAAGCTAAATTTAGACAAATTGTGAAGCTTTTTGTT
>NZ_JAWDKC010000002.1:0-636 GCF_032714515.1 Methanimicrococcus hacksteinii
GAGCCGAGCCATCCACCTGTTGGCGTAACACCATTCGCTTAACCGATTTTTCAGTTAGCGTCTGATATATCTGTCCAACTTGTTGATTTGTTGTTGTTTATCTTCTTCAACCTTTACATGACATCACTTAAATTACGTGCTGGCACACGATTTATCCGTCCTTCCCCCGCAATTGCTTGCGGAGTGCATTATAAATGATTTCAGGGAATTGCACCCTGCGCACTTTAAAATGCGCTTCTGAATTATTGTTTGAACCGGACAGGTTTAATCCGACCGATTTTGTTTCCGATTATTATCGGATCCAATAAAATGGACTTGTGGGGATTTGAACCCCAGGCCTCCGCCTTGCAAAGGCGGCGATCTTCCAGCTGATCTACAAGCCCAATACGTCAATTCGGGCATTTCCCGATTTGTTTTTGGGTCTTGCCCGATGATCTTTTGGTTTCGAATTTTGGTTTCGAATTTTGGTTTCTAATTTTGCTTTGAATTATTTTTGGTTTTAATTCAAATTAAGATCTTTTATTGGTTTTTGTTGTGACCTGATGTTTTTTCGGCATTCGGCGGTGTTTTATTCTTAGGAGGTGATCCAGCCGCAGATTCCCCTACGGCTACCTTGTTACGACTTAACCCCCCTTG
>NZ_JAWDKC010000003.1:0-84139 GCF_032714515.1 Methanimicrococcus hacksteinii
TTTTTTTTTTTTTTTTTTTTTTTTTTTTTTTTTTTTTTTTTTTTTTTTTTTTTTTTTTTTTTTTTTTTTTTTTTGGCTTTTTTTAGCTTTTTTTAGCTTTCTTCTTCCCACAGATAGCGGTATTTGTCCAAATACGCGTATTGTTCCGCTTCCCGCGATCTTTGATAAATCAAAGCGGCCGGATGGAATATTTTGACAATGTGCGTTCCGCTTTCATCTATTTTTGATTCGCCCCACTCCAATTTTTCCCCGTATGCTTTTTCGGCGGTGTTTCCGAGAAGAATGATAATTTTGGGCTTCATCAGCTCAAGCTGTGTTTCCATGAATGGGCGGCATGTTTCAATTTCTTTTTTTGTCGGCGTCCGGTTGGCGGGCGGGCGGCATTTCAGCGTGTTGATGACAGCCCATTCGTCGTCTTTTAATCCCATGTACTCGATGAATTTGTCCAGCAGTTTTCCGGCGCGTCCGCAGAACGGGATGCCTGTCTCATCCTCATTTTTGCCGGGCGCTTCGCCGATGAAAACCACTTTCGGGCTGTTTGATCCTTTTGAAATGACTTTGTTCGTCACGGTCTCGGAAAGCGCGCAGTTTCTGCATTCCCGTATTTTCTGTTCCAAATACGGAAAACCGCCGCGGACAAGATCGGCGGTAATTTCGGAATTCTCACCGATTTTTTTTTCAATCTTTTCCTGATTCTTTTCCTGATTCTTTTCCTGATTCTTTTCCTGATTCTTTTCCTGATTCTTTTCCTGATTCTTTTCCTGATTCTTTTCCGCCTCTTTTTCCGGATTCGATTTTTTGATTTCCACTTTTATCCCTCTCTTTATTTAAAAAATCTCTCTCGATCTTGTTTTTTGAATTTTGTCTGTTTCTCCGTCAGGTTTTGCTTGAAATGACAAAAGGGTTTAAATTATATATATTAACACATTCTTGTTTTATTATTGGTTTATTCAATTATCCGATTTCGTTCTTGAAATCCTTCTCCGTCATCTCGGCAGCGGGAAATGGAATCGATTGTTGGTTCAATTTATAAAATTAGAAGTTTTATTCTAATGCTCATAATTTATTATAAAATTTTAAAATACGGAATGAATTTCCATGAAAGTGGTTGTTATCGGGGCCGGCGAAGTGGGGTACAACATCGCCAAAGTCATGTCGGATAAAAATGATGTCATTGTCATTGACAAAGACACCGACCGCGCTGCCCGCGCCAACGAATTAGACGTTCAGGTCATGGTCGGAAACGGCGCGAATGTCGATCTTTTAAAAGAGCTGCCGGCTTTTGATCTTTTTGTTGCGGTTTCCAGCAACGATGAAGTCAATATTCTGTCCTGTCTTGCGGCAAAGACAATTTCTCAGGGCAAAGTCAAAACAATTGCTCGTGTCAGCAATCCCGATTACATCAAAAAACCCGTTTCTCAAAAACCCGAAGTCGGCGTCGATGTGATGGTTTGTCCCGAATTGTCTTTGGCATCCGAAATTGCCGAACTTCTCTATATCCGCGGGGCCGTCGACGTCGAAGTTTTCGCCGAAGGCAAAGTCGAAATGATTGAGTTTATCATTTCCGAATCCAATCCGCTCATCGGCAAATCCTTTAAAGATCTTCACCTGAATCAAGTGTGTACGGTCGGCGCGATTCTGCGCGGCAGCGACGTCATCATCCCAAACGGCGACAGTTATCTTGTGCCCGACGATCACGTTATTGTTATCATTAAAACAGACGACATTGAGAAAGTCGAAGCGCTTTTTTCGCCCGAAACCGAAACCGCGAAAAAAAGAAAGAAAAGAATTCTGTTAATCGGCTGCGGCGATGTCGGCTTTTATTTGGCCAATCTGATTGATAAAGACCCGCATATTGATCTCAAAATTATCGAACAAAATGAAGAGCGCTGCCTGGAAGTCGTTGACTTGCTGCCGCATTCTTTAATCTTAAAAGGCGATGCGACCGATATTGACCTTCTGAAAGAAGAAGGCGCCGGCAATTCCGATGTGGTTGTTTCCGTGACCGACAGCGATGAAAAAAATCTGCTGTGCGGTTTGATGGCCAAACACTTCGGCGCGAAAAAAATCATCGGCCGGACGACGCATCCCGATTACATTCCTGTCTTTGAAATGGTCGGAATCGACATTGCACTCAGCACAAGAAATGCAACCATCAATGAAGTGCTGCGCCTGACGCTTGCAACCAGCGTTGAGACACTGCGCGCGCTTCCGCAGGCTCAGTCTGAAATCCTGGAATATTTGGTCACGGACAAATCAGGAATCGTCGGAAAGCCCGTCAAAGAATTGCGTTTTCCGGCTGATGCGATTATCAGCATGGTTGTCCGAAACGGCGATCCGATAATCCCAAACGGCAGCCTGGTTATTCTTCCCGGCGACCGCGTGATTGTTTTCTCAAAGCCCGAAGCTTATTCCAAATTGAATAAACTGTTTAAGTAATCGCAGAGATCGGCAGGTTGAGTTATGGCAAGGGGCATCAGTTTAAAAAATATTCTTTCAATTGTCGGCAAAATTCTTTTTTTGCTGGCGCTTGTTCAGATTATTCCTCTGATTCTGGCTTATTATTATCATGAGCCGATGTTGCCGTTTGCGGTTTCGATTCTTGTTTCGGGGGTTTTCGGTCTCATTTTCGGCTATTACACAAAAGACAATGAAAGCGAATGGACCGTTCGCGAAAGTTATGCGATTGTCGCGCTCAGCTGGCTGTTTTCCGCTGTTTTTTGCGCGATTCCGTTTCTGCTTTCCGGTTTGTCGCCGTTTGACGCTTTTTTTGAAGCGATGTCGGGCGTGACGACAACGGGCGCCACCATTTTGACGGAAATCGACATCTGGCCGAAAAGTCTTCTGTTTTGGAGAAGTCTGACACAGTGGCTCGGCGGTCTCGGAGTCGTGGCTCTTTTCCTGGCCGTCATCCCGAAAGTCAACATGAGAGGGCGCCAGCTTTACAAAATGGAATTTTCGGGGCCGACGGAAGGCAAAATCAGTCCCAAAATCAGCAGCACGGCCAAAATTCTCTGGTATTTCTATATCGGGGCAACCATTTTGCTGGCCGTCATTTTGTTTGTCTTCGAGTTTCCCGTTTACGACGCCGCCATTTTTGCTTTGTCGACCATGTCCAGCGGCGGATTTGCGCCTTATGATACAAGCATTCTGCCGTTCATGAATTTCAAAACCGAAATCATCATTATCATTTTCATGCTGATTGCCGGAACCAATTTCGCGCTGATTTACAAAGCCGCAACGAAAGGCATCCGGTACCTGACAAAAGACGAAGAATTCCGGACATACATTTTCTTCTTTCTGATTGTTTCGGCCGTTTTGACCGTCATCCTGATTCGGGATATGGGCTACGACCCGCTGACATCAATCCGCTACGCTTTTTTCCAAATCAGCAGCATCATGACGACAACCGGCTTTGTCATCGTTGATTACAACTTATGGAGCGACGCCGCCAAAATCATCTTACTTCTCGCGATGTTCTCGGGCGGCTGTTCCGGCTCAACCGCCGGCGGTCCGACATTTGTCCGCTGGATTATTCTGCTGCGCCACGCCCGCCGCGACGTTTTCAAATTCCTGCACCCCAACGCCGTCAAGCCGATCAAATACAACGGCAGAAGCCTGAATGAAGAAGTTGTCAATTCAACCATCTCCTTCATGATTCTGTACCTCCTGGCTTTCGTCATCAGCACCGTTCTTTTAGGAATCCTGGAGTTAGACCTAATCACCGCTGCCACAACTTCAATCGGCACGCTCGGCAACATCGGCCCGATTTTCGGCATGATCAGCCCGTTTGACAGCTTCACCGAGTTCCCCGTACTCGCCCGCGTCATCATGATTGCCAACATGTGGATCGGCAGACTTGAAATTTACACCGTCATTTTGCTCTTCACAAGAGAATTCTGGAAACGGTAACAAAACCACGAAACGTTTTTCCTTTCATTTTTGAAAACCCGAGGGTGGATTTTGTATTTTTTTTGAAAAACGGAGCGGCTCGCGCGAAGGCAGCGGCAGCAGCAAGCAGGCCGGCAAGTCTGCAACTGTATTTACAAATGCAGGCAGCAGTGCAAACGCAAACCCGGGACAGCAACGGCAAACGGAAACCTGAAGGTAGCAGCGCAAACGGAAACAGTAAGGTAGCAGCGCAAACGCAAACAGTAAGGTAGCTGTGCAAACGGAATCGGCAGGGTAGCTGTGCAAACGCAAACAGTAAGGTAGCAGCGCAGACGCAAACAGTAAGGTAGCTGTACAAACGGAATCGGCAGGGTAGCTGTGCAAACGCAAACAGTAAGGTAATCTGTGCCCACGCTCGCGTAGCGAGCGGATGTGCTAAAAATGAGATGATGCATATGGCCAATGCCCGCTGCCGGATACGCCCGCCGCTGCCAGTCCGCTGCCGGATACGCCCGCCACTGCCAACCCGCCACTGTTGGTCTGTTTCTGTTAGTATGTCGCCTGTAGTGCATTCTAATAATTAATGCAACAATTAATGCAATACGCCGGCTTCTGAACTTTCTTTAATTCACGGGAACGAATCTCCAATCATTCCTTTTATTCACAATGCTCGTAAAACTCGCGATTGGAGGCGGTTACTTTGTTTTTTCGTTTATTTTTCTGAAATGAAACATCGTGTTTTTTCATTTTTCAAAAAATTTGAACTCCGTTTTTTGCTTGAGCTTCCTTTCGCCTTTTTGTTTTTTCGGGTTTTATCGGGAGTTCGGGTTTGATAATTTTGAAAAACGGATGTTTGGTTTTAATCAATCTGAAAAAACAAAAATAGAATAAATGAAAAACAAAAACGAAAATGAGAAACAAAAACGAAAATAAATGAGAAATAAAAAGTGAAAAGAAAATCCGGTTCATTTCTTTTCAATTCTTTTCCAATAAAAATAGATAATCAAAACGCTGCCAATCAAAATAATTGCCAGAATTGCAATCGACACCCATGTGCTGCCCGGTAAAAATGCTGCGTTTTCATCACTTGTTTGAATGATTTCTCCTGTATTGATATCGAATGTGTAGCGGATTCCGTCATTTGTTAATATCGACAGCGTACTGTTTTTTTCGTCATAAACGCGTTCATTATACTGTTCCCAATTATAATGACTCACCGAATATTTTCGGGCATCCAAATCTTTCATCAAATCCGTTACTCGAACAGGATTCATTGTTCCGCTGATACAAAAAACAATACCTCTGTCTTCATTTGTTTCCTGCCAGGTCATTGCGGCAAAACTCATCCTGTCCGCTGAGAAGTAAAGCTCCTGATAAAAGTATTCACTGACAGTGTAGATTTTCTCTCCGGTCGATTTCACATACAAGCCGGATTCCTCAGGAATACTTTGATTCCAGTTGTAATTATCTGACGGAACCATCCGAAAAACAAGATCCTGCCCTTCAAAATCAATTTCATAAGGCATCGGCGCAATCATTGAATCGGCGTGAGCCGGAATTGCTGATACGAAGAAAAGCATGACGATTAAAATGAAAGTTTCAATTTTTTTCATGTTTTTTAATAGGCTCAATTTTATTAATAAGTTCGGAATCGGATGAAAACGTTCAATTACAGATTTGTTAAACACGGATTTGCCCAATCGTGAATGACAAATCATGAATTTGTTAAATCACGGATTTCAAAAGATCAAAATAAACGCCTTTCATTTTCCACATTAATTTTTTATCCGATTTCAAAACCGCGATAATCGCTTCTTTCAATTCAAAATCTTCAAGCGGCAAACCCGCAGCCATTTGAGCGATATGATTCATATCCTCATCCGTCCACGAAATATATGCCTCTTTTATTTTGTAATTGCGGCGAATTGTTTTCCCGAGCGTTTGATCCCATTCATCTTGATACTTTTTCAGAAATCTGTCGCTGCAGTCTCCCGCGGCAACGGCGGCCGCAGCTGTTCGGCCCGCCATCTCGCCGGCATATGTCGCATACCTGATGCCTGCGCCCGTAATCGGATCTGTCTGATGCGCGGCATCGCCGGCCAGCATGAGTCCGTCTGCCGTTATCTTTCTCAAGCCGCCGGAAGACGGAATCCCGCCGAAAAATGTTCCGAGAATCTGCGCGTTCGGAAATTTTTCGGCGACAAATTCTTCCAAATAATCAATTGCCTGCCTTTTTCCTTCACTGTTTCCCGCAATTCCGATGCCGACGTTTGCGGTTTTGTTTCCTTTCGGAAAGATCCAAACATAGCCGCCCGGCGCAATTTCTTTTCCGATGAATATTTCGCATTTGGTTTGGTCAAAAGAGTCGTCATAAAGCAAAAACTGAGCGCCTGATTCGATATCTTTTAATTTCAAAGTCGTGTCAATGCCCGCCCGCCTCGCAATTTTTGATTCGATTCCGTCCGCAGCGATAACGATTTTTGAACGAATTCTTTTTTCTTCCCCGAGATGATTGAGAACAACACCGCAAACAGCTCCGTTTGTTTCATCGGTTTTGTTCGTTTCATCGGTTTTGTTTGTTTCATCGGTTTTGTTTGTTTCATCGGTTTTGTTTGTTTCATCGGTTTTGTTTGTTTCATCGGTATTGTTTGTTTCATCGGTTTTGTTTGTTTCATCGGTTTTGTTTGTTTCGACCGTTTCGTTTTCAAAAATCAAATCTGCTGCCGGCGTT
This sequence comes from Methanimicrococcus hacksteinii, assembly GCF_032714515.1. Classification (NCBI taxonomy): domain Archaea; kingdom Methanobacteriati; phylum Methanobacteriota; class Methanomicrobia; order Methanosarcinales; family Methanosarcinaceae; genus Methanimicrococcus; species Methanimicrococcus hacksteinii. Next base: position 6,623 of record NZ_JAWDKC010000003.1, read on the forward strand.
TTGACATAAACATCTGCGCCTGCGTCAGCTGCCGATTTTACCAAATGTCTGTCAAAAATCTTCCGGTCCAAAATGATTCCGGCCTCGCCGTCAATGCCCGACATCTTTGTCGTAATCGAAAAGGAAGTGCCGTCGGGCGCGTGAACAACGGCCGTATGCAGTTCGGCGCAGACAAAAGCAGGGTCAATCTCCACAAATTTCATTAATTCGGTTTTGGAAGTTCCTTCGGCACAACGAACCGGAACTCCGATTTCCTGTCGTTTTTCAATTAAAAGAGTGCTGCATCCTTTTTCTGCCGCCGTTTTTGCGGCAACGGATCCGGCAGGACCTGCGCCGATGACAATGACATCGTATTCCGTTTTCATTTTTAACACCGGAATTAAGTGTATTCATAAATTTTTATAATACAATTTGTTTTAATTGTTTTTAAAAAAGAACGAAAATAATAATAAAAAGAAAAGGGAAATCAACCGGCTTATAAGCCGATCTGATTCGCGCCCAATTTCAATAATAATTTTTTGTCGACTTTTGCGAGGATCTTAACAAGCTGGCCGACTTCTAAAACGCCCGTAAAGTCAACGTCTTTTAAAGATTTGACAAGTTCGTTTGCTTCTTCGTCAGACATGTTAATGTAATATTCCTTCAAAATCAAATCGCGGCTCAAGAGTTTTCCGCATTTGTCTTCCCAGTTTTTCTGATATTTTTTAAGGAATTTTTCTGTGAAATCACCGGCTTTAACAGCTTCCGCCGCCACAGTTCCTGCAATCTCTCCCGACCAAAGACCGTGTTTGATGCCGCCGCCTGTAATCGGGTCTGACAATTGTCCTGCATCGCCGACAAGCATAATGCCTGCGCCGTAGATTTTATCAATGCCGCCTGAAACCGGAACACCGCCGTAATCCATTTCAATGATTTTGCCGTTCGGGAACCGTTCTTCAACGAATTTGTTCAGGTAATCCACCGGCCGGCCGCCGTCTTTGATTTTGCTGCCGAGAAGGCCGATGCCGACATTTGCGCGTCCGGGACCTTTGGGGAAAATCCAAACATAACCGCCGGGGGCGAATTGGTTGCCCATGAAGAATTCAACATTATCCTGATCAATTTCAATATTCGCCATTAAATACTGAACGCCGGTTTCAATATCGGACGGTTTCAATGTTGTGTTAATGCCCGCCCATCTGCCGACTTTGGATTCAACGCCGTCGGCGCCGATGACGATATTTGCAGAAATTTCTTTTTCAACACCCAAACGCTTGACTTTAACGCCCGCAACTCTGCCGTCTTTCATAACTAAACCGGTTGCAGATGTTTTTGTATAAACTTCGGCACCTGCTTTTGCGGCTCTTTCGGCAAGCGCGCGGTCAAAGATTTTGCGTTCCAAGATGTAGCCGTAAATTTGGTCTTCGTCTTTAGCACGCATTTTAATGGATGTTCCGTCCGGGACGTAAATGGTTGCGCCTTTAATCGGTGATGCAATCAGCCGTTCTTCAATATCAATAAATTTGTCCAGATCATAAATTCCGACACCTTCCGCACAGCGGATCGGGTCTCCGATTTCCTGGCGTTTTTCAATCAAAAGAACTGATGCGCCGCCTTCCGCGGCATATCTTGCGGCAACCGATCCCGCCGGCCCCGCACCGACGACAATGACATCGTACGCGTCTTTCATTTCTGCACCTCAATTGCGCCGACCGGGCATACTTTTTTGCATGTTGAACAGCTGTTGCAAAGGCTGTCGTCAACATCAATCCAAACTTCCTTGAGATCTAAGGCCATCGTCGGGCAAACTGCCACACACGCGCCGCAATAACCGCATTTGTTTCGATTTACGATAACTGTCACTTTAATGTCACCTGAATGGGGATTGGAAATAGTGTAAAAAGTTTTGTTTTAAAATAATAAACAACGTAGTCAATGACTGTTAAATTAATTCTTTTATAAATGCCTTATCCTGCCGATTCATCCTTCCCGGCATTCGACCGCATCTTTTCATTCATTTTGAAAAATAACGCAGATGTTATTTAATATTTTCGAAAATATATATTCGATTTTACCTTACGTTTTAGCCGACCGGTGTCAGAACGGTGTTATGCCAATTATTTAAAAAGTGATAACTTTCATACTTTTTATAATTTCTCGGCGCATTCGATTCTGTTTTTATCTGCCGTGATGAATCGCATATCTTTTCAATTCTTTTATTTTTTAATGAATATCGTATTTAGATATTTTTTTAATAGACACACGTTCTTTAACAGACATGTGTCTATTAACTACTACATATTGTTTAACTTATATAACATTTCCGTTTTTTATTTTTTAACGGTAATAATCATTTTAAGCGTCAACCATGGAATAAAAGACAATGCCGAATCATAAAAACTCAGAAAGTCATTAAAAATGTATCTTTAAAATTTGATTTATCGGCGGATCTTAAATTCAGTCGACTTGAGTTGTTTTATTCCGATTAAGAATCATACTGATAAATTCATGAATCGGACCATTTTCAAAAATTAAAATGTCTTTCAAATCTTCCGGCTCATCCATGTCCGCCGCCGCAAAAAAAGATTCGTGAATTTCGCAGACCAAATTCTTTTTTTCGGCTTCTTCTTTGTGTTTTTTAAAACTTTCGCCGTAATAATTCACTTCAAAAACATCGGGCGCTCCGATAAACATCATATTTGTGCCGCCGTCTTTTCCCGGCGCAATGCGAATCAATTTTTCGTTTCGGCCTTCATCCGAATTTTCATCTCGGTTTCCATTCAGGCCTTCATTCGTTTTTTCATTCGGATTTTCATTTATTTTTTCATTTGAATTTTCATTCAAATTTCCAGACCTTTTATTTGAATTCACATTTGAAAGCGGCGCCGTCATTGCTTCAATGTCTTCTTTTCTTAAAAGCGCTAAATCCGCCATGACAATCAATACCGGGAGATCGGATCCTTTCAAGTACGCGTTAACAGCGGTGCTTAAATCCCGTTCATCCTATGTCACGGAGACGCAAAAACTTTCGTCCGCCATCGAATCAAAAAGCATTTCATCTTCGGGATTCAGTTCTCCCTTTGATAAAATTTCAATCTGCCGGATGCCGGATTCTTTCAGAACCGATAAAACATTTTCAAGAGACAGCCTGACAAATTGCTTCCGCTCATCTTCTGAAAACACGGAAGACAACCGCGATTTCGGATTGTCGGGTTTAAACGGGATGACGGTTTTTATCGGTTTCATTGTTTTCTGTTAATAAGTGAAACGGATATAACATTATCGGAAAGAATGATTGCTGTATTAAAAATAAATGCGGAAATGAATGAAAAATAAAAGAGAAATTAAAAATGAATGAAAAATAAAAAAAATCAAAAGTGAATGAAAAATAAAGAGAAATCAAAAGCGAATGAAAAATAAAGAGAAATCAAAAATGAATGAAAAATAAAGAGAAATCAAAAATGAATGAAAAATAAAGAGAAATCAAAAATGAATGAAAAATAAAGAGAAATCAAAAATGAATGAAAAATAAAGAGAAATCAAAAATGAATGAAAAATAAAAAGAAATTAAAAGAATAGAAATATGCTCAACAATAGCCTGCGGAAGTGTTTGAATTTCATGACCTGCGCGGTCATGAAATTATGCACTTCTTGATTGAAGATTGGAAATAAATGAAAATTAAACAAAAAATGGAATGTCGAGGCGAAATTTATAATTTTTGAGTTCTGACGGCACCGCATGTGCATTTTTCAACTTCGCCGGTTTCACAGTATTTCTTGAAGTGTTCCATTTGGTTCGTGCCTTTTTCCGTCATTGAAAATTCGCAGAAACGCAGGAAAATGTCGTACGTGTCGGGTGTAATAATGTGTTCCATTTTACAGGCATCGTCTTCGGCAACGTGTTCGGAAACGCCGAGCGCAATCAAGAAATCTTTAATCGTCGTGTATTTCTTTTGCGTGCTGTTGGCGGTTTCTTTGCCTTTCTGCGTTAAAGTGACGCCGCCGTATTTTTCATAATTGATGTATCCGTCATCTGTCAGCTTTTTCAGCATTCCTGTGACGCTTGACGGTCCGACGTCTAATTCGCGGGATATATCTTTTACTTGGGCATATCCTTTCTCGGTAACGATTTTGTCAATTGTTTTCAAATAATCTTCTTTTCGTTCAGATGTCATAGTTTATTCCCTCTTTGCTCGTTTTTAAATCCCTGAGATCGTTTTTTCGAACTGTTGTTCGGGTTTTGTTAATTCGGATTATGTTAAATTAGTATTGTCAAACGAATATTTTTCTCTCTGTAGAAAATTATTTCATAATCTGAGTTCTAATTATTTAAACGTTTTTCATAAATCTGAATCTGCGGTCTATCTGTCATTTATTCATTTTATGGTGTTATTATCCGTTCCGAATTTCATACTTTATGCGAATTCACAATACTTATATAACATAGAAACCTCTTGAGATGCATTCATTCGTTGAAATAAATGGTTGAGTTATCATGACAAAAGAAACTTTATTATTGGTCGGCCACGGCAGCAAACTCCCGTATTCCAAACAATTGGTCCTGGATGTCGCCGAAAAAGTGAAAGCCAGAAATGAATTCGAAAACGTTGAAATCGGTTTGATGGAATTTAACGAACCTTCCATTCCCGACGCGCTGAAGAAAATCATCGAAGGCGGCTCTAAAAGAATTATCGTCGTTCCCGTCTTTTTGGCGCCCGGAACACACACAGAAAAAGACATCCCGAGAATTCTCGGTCTTTTGAAAGAAGACGAAGGCGGCTGTCACGGTCATCACGGCCACGACCACCCCGAACACGGCGGCCATCACCACGACCACCATGAACATGATCACCACGAACATGAGCACGGTCACCACCACGGGCACGGTCATCACCACGGTCACCACCACGGCGACCCCGTTGACATTCCCGACGACGTTGAAATCGTTTACAAAAAGCCGCTCGGCGCCGACGACAGAATTGTCGATATCGTCATGGAGCGCGCTTTAAACCCTTAAATTGAAAGTTTTCCTTTCAATTTTTATTTCTTTTTATTTGTTTTTTGTTGTTGTTTTTTTGTTTTTTGTTTTTTGCTTTTTGTTTGTTTTTGTTTTTTGCTTTTTGTTTGTTTTTTGTTGTTTTTGTTTGTTTTTGTTTTTTGTTTGTTTTTGCTTTCTTCTTCATTTGTTTTTACTTTTTTATTTGCTCTGCTTCTGATTCTGTTTATCCCGCTTTTGTTTTTATTCTGTCAAAACCGGCATGCGTTTTGGTTTGTTTCATATCCGCACCTTTCACGCGCGAAGCGGACCTCGGATAAAATCCGACCTTTTTTATTGAAGGAATTTGATATCTCAATCATTATTTTTTTCAAATGACGGATAGAGTTATGTATCATTTTTAGCATTTATTTTCAATAAGAAATATGCGGAAAATAGAGGATATCGGCAGATGACAGCAGAAATTGAAAAAATATCGGAGCAAATTGAAAATTTGCATGACAATGACGCGCATGATGAAATTATCGAACTGATTCTCAACCTTCCCGAGGAAGAGCGCGGATATGAGATGATCTGCCTTTTGGCGCGCGCTTACAACAACATAGACGAGTATGAAAAAGCGCTGCTCCTTCTTTTATCGGTCAAAGATGAAGGCAAATATGACATCCTGTGGCATTTCCGAATCGGTTTTGCTTATTATTATCTGGATTATCTGGAACCGGCCGAAAAAGCATTTGAGCGTGTTTTGGAATCCGATCCCGGAGACAATAACGCTCAAGAGTTCCTGAAATGGATTCGGGAAGAACTCAAAGAAGCGGCGGAAATCAAACCCGAGCAGGAAAAAGCCGCTTTGGCACAAATGATTGATTGGCTTTCTCATGAAAACAAACTCGGAAAAGAATCGGCTGAAGTTGAACCGGCCGAAATTGAACCGGCTGAAATTAAGCCGGCCGGCGAATTTGACCTTCACGGGTATCATTATTACATTTTCAAATACAAAAAAACAGCCGAAGAGCCGTGGCTGCTCGGAGTCTGCGGCGGTTACCGACGGCGCGATTTGGAACATTGCGGTCATGTTTTCAGCGAATCGGAAGAATATGATCCCGAAACGGCGGAAGAAAAAGCAATTTCGATTGTCGACATGCTTCTTGAAGCCCGGATGAATGAAGCCTTGAAACAGCAGGAAGAGGCCGGATTAAGCACCTCCGGAAGCGCGGAAAATCTGCCGCAGACCGGGCCGTTTGCCGGTTTTGTTCTTTTGAATTCTTTTGATTTTGATGTCGAAGAAATTAAATCTCATCTGAAAAATGACTGGGACATTTTGATTCGGGAAGACTCGGAAGAAAACCCCGACGTTTCCGATGACAAATCTTTGGTTTTCGAGTCCGGCGGAATGACTGTTGCCGTCAGTTTTCTTGAAGGTCCCGTTCCGAAAGGCGAAGCCGAGCATTATGCGGAAACCAATTATCTTTGGCCGAACGCGGCGGAAGTCACAAAAACGCACGTGGCTCAAGTGCTGCTGGCCGTTCTTGACCGCGGACAGCCGGCGGTGGATGCGGGCATATTGTTTACGAAAGTTGCGGCAAGCTGCCTGAAGCTGACAAACGCGGTCGGCATTTATACGTCGGGCACGGTTCTGCAGCCGGAATTTTACATCGATGTGGCCGATCTGATCAATGAAGGCGATTTGCCGATTTTGAATTGGATTTATTTCGGCGTTTACACTTCCGATAAAGGAACCGGCGGCTACACTTACGGCCTTCGGATGTTCGGCAAAGAAGAAATTGAAATTGTCGGCAGCGCGGAAATGCCGGAATCCGTTCATGATTTTTTGATTGACATTTCTTATTATGTTTTGTCCAATGACATCACGCTGCAGGACGGCGAAACCATCGGTTTTACGGATTTCCAAAAACTGAAAATTTCAAAAACCAAAGGGATTGCATTGGAAGGGTACACCTTAAAAATTGATTATTAAAGACTATTAATTAAAAATTGTAAAAATTTTAAAAATTGTTAAAGATTTTAAAAATTGCTAAAGATTTTAAAAATTATTAAAGATTTTAAAAATTGTTAGAGATTTCAAAAATTATTAAAAATTTTTAAGATTATTAAAGATTTTAAAAATTATTAAAAAGAGTTCAGGAGAGCTCGGGGGAGTTAAAAGATGCTCGGAGACAGCAGACCGAATGTCGGAAACACGGAAAATCCGGCCGGCATTTTTGATGCCGGAATGACATTGATGCAAAACGGCGCTTACGCAGATGCTTTTTTGCTCTTTTCAAAATTAACGTCGGATGAAAATCAAATTGCGGCGCAATATAATCTGGCGCTTTGTTTTTATTTTGCCGGCGAGAAGCAGCAGGCGTTTGAAAAACTTGAAAAAGCATCGGCGGCCTTAAAGAAAAAAGCGCCGGTTCCGAAAAACCCGCTGACGGCGCAGAACACGTTTACAATTTTGGCGCAGTCGGAAGCCGGACAAACGGATTATTTGAAACCGATGCCGCAAAAACTGCCCGAACTGCTGCCGGAGTCTGCCAAAAGAAATGTTCTCCGATTGCTGATTGATGTCTGCGCCGCGCTTGAAAATTGGGATGGCGTGATGAATTACGCCGCCGTTTTGCAGCCCGCCGATAAGAATTACGGAAATGTCAAAAAAGCGGTGGGAGAAGCGCAGAAAAACAAAGGCGTGATCTGAGAATGGCGTGCAATGAGATTTTCAATTATTATTTTAACAGGGGCAGCCTGTCCCGCGAAGCGCTGGTCGCATTCTGTCAAACGGCCGACGTTAACGAAAGAGACTCAAGCGGCAACACGCCGCTTCATGTCGCAGTCAGCTTTGCCGATGTCGAACTGATTGAAATCTTTCTTGCAAACGGCGCCGATCCGAATGCGGCAGACCGTTACGGCGGAACGCCTTTAGATTCTCTCGGAAAAACAGCTCGTGTGACACAGCGGCCGCCGCCCGGAAATATGTACAAAGCAACTGTTTTGCTTTTGGATGCCAAGGCGAATCCGCACAAAAAAGATGAGACGGCCAAAACTTGCTACCTGCACGCCGCGCGCGACGGCAATTGGGAATTGGTGCAGGCGTTTTGCGATAAGGGAACGCGTTTGAAAGGAACGGATGACGACGGCGAAAACGGTCTTCACATTGCCGCTTACAGTGCCCGCCGCGCGGTTGATAAAATCAAAACGGCGCAGAAATTTATCGATCAAAAGAAAGCGGAAATTGCCGAATCCAAGAATACAAGCCCGCGAAGCATGGAAGAGCTGGAGCGGGAAATGGAAAACGCGCAGAATTTTTTGGAAGATTTCTTCAAAACCGTTAAAGCATTTATGGACGCCGGTGTTGATCCCGAGGACATCAATAACAACGGCCAAAAGCCGATTGAAATTGCCAAAAGCAGCGGGGCGAATAAAATTGCGGCGCTTTTGGACGGTTCTTACACAGAAGGCGGCGAAGATTCCGGCGATGCCGAGCTGAAAGCCAAAGCCGGCGGTATGTCCCTTCATGAAGCGGTGATTAACAAAGATCTTGAAGCGGTTCGTTCCGTTATTGCGCTCGGCGCGGATGTCAATGAAATCAGCGATGAAGCGCGGTTTAAAGGCATGACGCCGCTTGCGGTTGCCGCGCGCGTGATTCATACGGAATGCATGGAAATTTTGCTGGCGGCAGGCGCGGATCCAAATTTTAAGGACGGCAACGGCATGACGGCGGTGGCTTACATGTTTTCGTACATCACAATGATTAATGTTCATCAGGATGTTTTTATTGAAAATAAAGCGCCGAAAGCCGTTCAAATGCTGGTTGACGCGGGCTGGGACATTAATGATACGGCTGACGATAATCTCAACACGGTTTTAACGGCGGCATGCCTGTCACCGAATCGGTCGCCGGGATACAATCATTTGGTTTTAAGAAATATTTTGGTTGATGAATTGCTTCGCCGCGGCGCTGATGTTAACGCGGCGAACAAAGACGGGCAGACGGCTCTGATGGGTGTCTGTCTTTTAGAATTTAATGAAATCGAACCGGTTTTATTGTCGCTGCTTGAAGCCGGCGCGCGGACGGATGCGGCCGACAGGGGCGGAAACACGCCTCTGATGTATGCTGCCTGCAATTCCAATAAATTGGATGCGAAGCGGATTGCCGACATCCTGTTTGACTTCGGCGGCACGCGGCCGGAGGCGGTAAACAATGACGGCAAAACGGCTTTGGACTACGCAGCCGAAAGGGACAATGAAATGCTGGTCAAATTCCTGCTTTCAAAAATGTAATGTGTTAAAAGCAAAAAGGTGCTCAAATGCAAATATCTGATCTGACTCGACTGTATACAGGAAAAGAATCGATGCGCGAAGAAATTATGAATTTTTACAAATCAGCGGAAGATGTTGATTTTGCGGATGATTACAGCGGCAATTCGCTGCTTCATATCGCGGCGAAGTATTCTGATTTTGAAGCGGTTGATTATTTATTGAAAAGCGGCGCAAAGCCGACTGTTTTCAACCGTTACAATGAAACGCCGCTTCATTTGCTGGCAAAGGGGGACCGCCGCGATTTTCAGCCGGCGCCGGATGCTGTTTATAAGACGGCCGGTCTGCTGCTGGACGGAAAGGTCAGTGTGCTTCGAAAGGATGATAACGGCAATGCCTGCTATCATGCCGCGGGAGAAGCAGGCAATTATGAATTTGTCAGGGCGCTGCATGATAAAGGCGCGAAGCTGACGGGTCTCGGCAAGCACGGGTATACGGGCGTTCATTTTGCGGCTGAACAGGTCCGGCATGAGATTACATCGCTCGGATATGCCAAGCGTGATTATGACCGGAAAGCGGAAAAAGAGAAAGAAAAGCCTTCGGAATCGTATGAGAAGCAGCTTTCGGATTATGAAGCGGATTATTTGAAGCAGAAGCAGGTTGTTGAAAATTATTTCCTGACGGCTGAGGCGTTTTTGGAGGCCGGCGTCGATCCGACGGAAAAGAATGAATACGGCAAAACGGCGCTTGATTTCGCGATTGAAAGCGAGGATAAGAAAATGGCGGCGCTTCTTTCGGGAACGTATTCAAAAGACGCCGGCGATGAAGAGCAGGAACTGATTCTTCAGTCGGGGTCGATGACGCTTCATAAAGCGGTTGAGAAGAAAGATTATGAGGCTGTTCGCGCAATTTTAAAGCTCGGCGCGGATCCGAATGAAATTGCCGGCGATGAAGAGTTTAAGCTTAAAGGGAAAACCGCGCTTGCCGTTGCGGTTGAAAATTTTGACGCGGAAGCGGTTTCCATTTTGCTTGAAGGCGGCGCCGATCCGAATTTCAAGGACACGGAAGAAAGAGCGGCCGTTGCTCATTTCTTTACGACGGATGCGAGTCTCCGAACGAATTTCAAGGTTTTTGAAGAGAAACGTCCGACAAAAATTCTGAAAAGCTTGGTTGACGCGGGTTTTGATATCAACGGCATTGTCACAAACAAAGGGGAAACGCTTTTGAATTTGGCTTCCCGGGCGGCCGCCGGAACCGGCTACAACGGCTTCCGTTTAAAAAGTCACATGATTGACATTGTTATGGATTACAGCCCCGACATCAATTTGCCGAATCTGAACGGCACGACGCCGCTGATGAACATCTGCGCTTCGGATTTCGATGTCATTGAAAATCAGCAGATTGCGCTCCTGGAAGCCGGCGCCGATGTCGGCGCCATTGACAAATTCGGAAAGACGGCGCTCATTTATGCCGCAAACAACCGCAGCACAACGGGTGCAAAACAAATGGCGGAATACATGTTTGACGTCGGCGATCCGCGGCCGGACCACACCGACAACGACGGAAAAACAGCGCTGGATTACGCGACGGAAAAGAACAACGAACCGCTGGTGAAGTTTTTGCTGTCAAAAATGTGAGAATCATTATCAACTAATATCAAAAACGTGTGTCGGTTTTTCAATTCATTTTGAAAAATTGATGCGGCTCGCGCGCGGCGGCAGACGGCAGCAAGCGGCAGCAGCAACAACCGGCGGCAGCAACAACCGGCGGCAGCAACAACCGGTGACAGCAGACAGTTGCAGACGCAGCGGACAGTTGCAGGCAGCAGTGGAACCGGGTCAGCAGGCGGCAACTGTATTAACGAAATCGGTAAGGTAAAGGCGAAACGGAGACCGCCAACAAGTGCCCCCGTTCGCGAAGCGAACGGATGTGATAAAAAAGAGCAGATGCAAGCGGAAATGCAAACTGCAGGCCCGAGTGCAAATGCAAACCGCCCTCCGCTCGGAACGGCAACCGCCCTCCGCTCGGAACGGCAACCGCCCTCCACCCGGAACGGCAACCGCCCTCCACCCGGAACGGCAACCGCCCTCCGCTCGGAACGGCAACCGCCCTCCACCCGGACCGGCAACCGCCCTCCGATCGGAAACGCAAACTGCCGTGCAGGCACAAACGGAAAATAACACAAACAAAAAAATCGGCACCAACCAATTCATTACATGTTTATACTTCCTGATTATAAAGAATTTAAATCAAAATAGATTCAACAAATTAAAGCAAATTAAGCAATGAGCGCAATTAAAACAATCAAAATAAATCAAAATAAATCAAAAATAAAAGGTGAAATAATGGGAACAAATATGGATAATATTTTTTTAAACGCCTGTAAAAACGGGCAGAAAGGCGTTGTTGAAACGTTTGTCAAAAAAGGCGGCATCAATTACAACAAACGCGATGCCAACGGCAACACGCCGCTTTATTACGCCGCGCAGAAAGGCGCGCGCGACATTGTCAAGCTTCTGGTTGAAAACGGCGCCGACACAGGTCTTGCCAACAATCAAAGCGCAACACCGCTTCATGCCGCTTCGAAAACCGGCAATAAAGAAATCATCACAATTTTAACGGAAAACGGCGCGGATGTCAACGCTACCGACACGGACGGAAAAACACCGTTGATCTACGCGGTTGCCGCCGGCAAGTCCGAAATCACGCGCCAGCTGCTTTTGCTCGGCGTCGATAAATCAATTAAAGACAACAACAATCACAACGCTTTGGATTATGCCACATCGGCGGGCCTTCGCGATATCATTGCGCTTTTGGCGGATGATGACGCCGGTCTGTCTCAAAAAGACAATTACGGAAACACGCCGCTTCATCAGGCGGTTGCCGCGGGCCAGAGTGAAGTTGTGATTGCGCTTTTGAGCAAAAGCAAAGACAGCGTCAATGAATTAAATGACAGCGGCGAATCCCCGCTCATTCTTGCCGCGATGAATGCCAACATTCATTTGGTGGATCTGCTTCTTGAAAACGGCGCCGACGCTAATTTAAAACTTCTTGACGGCAGTTCCCCCCTTCATTATGCGGCGGCAATGGGGAACCAATTTATCGGAAAATCTTTAATCAAAGGCGGCGCCAATGTCAATTTCAGAAACGAAAGTTCGGAAACGCCTTTGATTATCGCGGCATCGCGCGGCAACAACGATTTTGTTTCGCTGTTGATTGAGAATGAAGCCGATGTCAATGCGGTTGATAACGCGCAGCAGAGTGCATTGTATTATGCGAGCGAATCCGGATTTACCGAGATTGTGGAAATGCTGATTATGGCAGGGGCTGAGAATTGATTGGGGTTAGAAATAATCTCAATTTTTCTCTTTTTTTCAATTTTCTTTTTTCATTTTTTCATTTTTCTTTTTAATTCAAACCTCTTTTTTAATTACATTGACACCCGGGTGTGTTTTTATTTTTAATGGGTTAATGAATTTAAGTTTTTAACATATTTTTATCCGATTAAATCTCTAAAATTAAATTTAAAACTGAATCGATATTTTATACCCGTTTTGTATTAATTTGATGTAGTCTTTAGAATAACGTCCCTTTGGGGTATAATTTTTATACGAATACTTCTTAAAGGGTATAATCTTTAAACACATAATTCATATCGGGTATAAATTTTAAACAAATAGTTCTTAATGGGTATAATCATTAAACACATAATTCCTAACGGGTATAAATTACTCTATACTATAGAATAAACATCATATCGGGTATAAAATAAAAAATCGAGTCATATATATAGAGGAAAAAAGCAGGTGATTGTATGGAAAATCAGAACATTTCTCTTTCAGCATATTTGAAAGAGGAGAGGCGAAAAACGGGTTTGACACAAGTAGAACTTGCAAAAAAAGCAGGTGTCGGTCTTCGTTTTGTTCGAGAAATGGAACAAGGAAAAAAAACATTGCGTATGGATAAAGTGAATCAAGTTTTGGTTCTGTTCGGCAGTCAACTCGGTGTTGTTCCGATGAATCGTGAGGAATGGTTTGAATGAGACAAGCAAAAATTTACATGAAGGATAAATTTGCCGGCATATTAACTGAAAGCGGAACGGAAAATTATATTTTTCAATATAATGAGGAATACTTAAATCAAAAAGATACTGAAGCCGTCAGTCTGACAATTCCGCTTCAAAAAGCGCCTCATGAAAGCCAAATATTGTTTCCGTTTTTCGATGGTTTGATTCCGGAGGGCTGGCTTTTGGACATCGCCGAAACCAATTGGAAAATTTCAAAAAAAGACCGGATGGGATTGCTTTTAACATGCTGTAAAGATTGTATCGGCGCAGTCAGTGTGCGGCCGATGGAATAAAAAGAAAAATTGAGGCGGAAAAAATGTCAAAGAAATGCCTTTTCTGTTATGAAAAATTCACAGAAAAAGAGATTGAAGAAGGAATCAGAGATTTCCATCCGGTCTGCTCCAAAAAAATCTTCGGGACAAAAACGCAGCCGCTTTTGCCGTATACACAAGATAAAATCGCAGAATTAGCATTAAATGTCATACAGTCACAAACGGCAGTTACAGGCGCACAGCCGAAATTATCTTTAGATCTTGAGAAAGTGAAAAACACACCGAAAAAATTTACAATCGTCGGCCTTTGGGGAAGATATATTTTAAAACCGCAGACGCAGGCATACAAAAATTTACCGGAATTTGAAGATTTGACAATGCATTTAGCGGAATTATCCGGAATCAAAGTGGTCCCGCATTCATTGATTCGGTTTGAAGACGGAAATCTTTGCTACATTACAAAAAGAATAGATCGAGATGAAACCGGAAACAAGATACATATGGAAGATATGTGCCAGCTGACGGGAAGACTGACAGAAGACAAATATAAAGGATCCTATGAACAAATTTCGAAGAAAATTCAGCAGCATTCCAAAATACCCGGGCTTGATTTGATTATTTTTGCAGAACAGTTGATCTTTTGTTTTTTGACAGGAAATTCGGATATGCATTTAAAAAATTTCTCATTGATTAAATACGAAAACGAATACCAATTGTCAGCTGCTTATGATATGCTTCCGACAAATTTAATTTTGCCCGAAGATACAGAGGAAACCGCACTTTTTTTAAACGGATCTAAAAAGAGAATCAGTAAAAGTGACTTCTGCAAATCATTTGAAGTAATGAAAATCAATCCGGTGAGCATAGAGAATATTTTCAAAAATTTCAAAGAAACAGTCCCGCTTTGGTTCGATTTCATCGACAAAAGTTTCCTCCCCGATGAAATGAAAGAAAAATATAAAGCGCTCGTTCATGAAAGAGCCGAGAAATTGGAATTGATGTAATCATCATTAAAATTTGTTCTTGACATTTGCGCGTTGCCCACGCAGCAACAGCGATTTTGTTTCATTGCTGATTGAAAACGGAGGCCGATGTAAACACGGTTGACAACGCTCAGCAGATACACGAGCGAACCCAGATTTACTGAAATTGTTGATATGTTGATTATAGCAGGGGCTGAAAATTAAAGATTAATTGATTGAAATTTTAATTTATATATTATGAAAATAATACCTAATTTATGCGCTTTTATTGTTTACATTACTCAGTAAGAAAAAACAACACATTAGATGATTATTTTGAGATATTTCCAGAAAATCAAATAATATCCAATGAATCATTACAACTTTCACCCCCCGATGATAAAAAACCATCCAAAAAAATAGAAAAAAAAGAAGTTGTAGAACTGGTTGAGAAAATACTCATTGAACATAGAAAATATGTGCCAGATCGAAAAAATGAAAATACACTCCTATTTGGAAATTTAATTATAAATGATGAAACGGGAGAATTAAGAGCAGGAAGAATTGGAAAAGAAAAAACAGAAGAAGTTCCTTCATATGATGAAAAAGATAGTATTTTTGAAGAAGATGTACAATTACAATATCCAAATGTAATATTTGTTTGGGACAGAAAAAGACAAATGATTGCCATAGAACGAGATAAAAGAAAATTTCCAACAGAAGAAAATTTGTATAAAGCAATTGAAAAACATATAAACAGATATTTAATAAAGATAGGTTGGTCAGCAAAAATAAATCCAATATACACTGAAGAAACATTTTGGGAAATTGTCGATTCAAAAAAGAAAATAAAACAAATTGAATTCGTCATTGATATGCCGAACTTATTTGGTTTGACAAATCTTCCTCTAAAAAAATACATGGATAAATTGAATCAAACGACAAATGCAATTAGTCTCAAATCAGCAATCGTAAACGAGATTGGCGGACTAAAAATCAGTAAAGAAAATAAAGAAATAGTAGAAGCTGTCGAATGGGTTAATACCGCAGAAGGATCATGGAAAATTGAAACTGATGATGACTCATACACAAGTAATCAAACAATAATTTACGTTCCAATCAAAAAACAACGAAAAGATGTAAAAAACAAAGAAGATATTGAAGAGATAATTGAAATTGTTGGAAAAAAATATGACCAAGAAACTAGAAAATAATGAAATTTTAGTAATATTGAGAAATATATTCACAATTACAGTCTTATTAGTAATAGTAAGTTGGATTGTTTGGTATTCCATCAAACAAAATTAGAACGGATACTTGGATTTATTAAGATATACATCAGAAATAATTGGAATATTGTTTGCCGGGGTTTTAACAGCTTTAGCTATAATATTTGGTTTTTTACGTTATGAAGAATTTGAATATGGAGATGAAGGTTTAGAAAATATTAAAAAATACTTTAATAATTTGAAAAAAGATTTTCAATGCATTTTCGTATGTTTTATAATAGCTATTTTTATTTACATTGCAAATCCACTATTATTTATAGATTCAATATTAGAATTTGAAAATATAAATGAAATTCATTTATTTATTCAAACGTTTTTTGAATTATTTTTAATTACTGTATCATTGTCATCAACTTATGATGTAGTAACTGGCTTATTTGAAATAAATGATATAAAATATAAAAATTTTGAGAAGAAAAAGAAGGAGTAATCCTTTTCGTGATGAAAGGATTACTCAACCTTTTTTTCTTCCTCAGGCACGAAATCATTCATTTTGCTCTGCTTGTCACAGTAGCATTTTTCGCCCGGAATCGGGACGGGATAGAGTTCGTTGATGCAGCCGAGACAAAGTCTGCTTTTGTCAATGCCGATGGCTTTGACAAGTCCCTCTGCGCTGAGGTAGCCGATTGTGTCGGCGTTCACGGCGGCGCAGATGCCTTCGATTGTTTTGTGCGTTGCAATCAGCTCGGCACGGGTCGGCATGTCAATGCCGAGGTAGCAGGGCGCGATAATCGGCGGACTTGCGACGCGCAGGTGCACTTCTTTGGCGCCGGCATCTTTAATCATGTCAACAATTCTGCGCGATGTCGTGCCGCGGACAACGCTGTCATCAACGAGAACAACGCTTTTGTCTTTGAGATTTTCGCCGATTGTGTTCATTTTCAGACGGACGGCCATTTCACGCATTTCTTGGTGCGGGAGAATGAAAGTTCGGCCGATGTATCTGTTTTTCATCAGGCCTTCCAAATATTTAATTTCAGATTCGCGGGAATACCCGATGGCGGCCGCAATTCCGGAGTCGGGGACGGGTGATACGATGTCTGCGGCAGCGGGGTGTTCGCGCGCGAGTTCGTTTCCGATTCTTTCGCGGGCGGAATAAACAAGCTTGCCGTCAATGATTGAGTCGGGGCGGGCGAGATAAATATATTCAAAAACACAATGGGCGGCAAAACTGTCGTCCGTTGTCATGATGCTTTCGACTTCACCGGTTTTCTTGAAAATCATAATTTCCCCGGGTTTGAGGTCGCGGACGAGTTTTCCTTTAATCGTGTCAAGCGCAACGCTTTCAGAAACCGCCGCATAACCGCCTTCAATTTCGCCGTAGCAGATCGGTTTGTTGCCGATCGGGTCGCGCACGGCATAAAGGTCGCCGTTGATCATAATTGTGAGCGCGTAAGAGCCGAGAATGCGTTTCATGACGGATTTTAATGCGTCAACGGGTTCGGATTTGAGTAATTCTTTAACCAAAAGAAGGCCGATGATTTCGGCGTCGAGAGCTGTTGTAAAAATGCGTCCCTCAGATTCAAGCTCATCTCTGAGTTCTTCGCTGTTCACCAAATTACCGTTATGAGAAATCGCGATTGTGCCGCCTTTGAAATTTAAAACGAAAGGCTGGCAGTTTTCAATATTTTGAGTGCCGTATGTTGCGTTTCGGACATGGCCGACACCGACATAACCGACGATATCTTGAAGCGTGTCACGGGAATAAGCTTCGGAAACAAGCCCCATACGTTTGATAGATCTCGGTTTTGTACCGTCAAAAACAACAATGCCGGTTGAATCCTGACCGCGGTGCTGCAGCGCGTAAAGCGCATAATAGAGTTTAAAAGCAACAATATTTGTCGGCGGCGCAGGGTCATGAATAATAACACCGGCAACGCCACATTCTTCCTTCAAATTTATCACCCATTTATAAATTCAAACTTAAAATTCAAACTTAAAGTTTTATTATTTTCATTCAAGCTTTATGAAATAATTAGCGGTTAAAAACAATACTTATTTTTTTGTTTTTTGTTTGTATTGTTTTTTTGTTTGTGCTGTTTTTTATTTTTGCAGCTATCGCGCTGTTTTTACAGCCGTCGCGCTGTTTTTACAGCCGTCGCGCTGTTTTTACAGCTGTTGTGCTGTTTTTACAGCTGTTGCGCTGTTTTTACAGCTGTTGTGTTGTTTTTACAGCTGTTGTGTTGTTTTTGCAGCTGTTGTGTTGTTTTTACAGCCGTTGCGTTGTTTTTAAAGATGCTGCGTTGATGTTTGAAAGCCGCGGACCAGACAGCCGCCGCTAAAGTCCGGTTCCGAAGAAAAACAGACAAGCGACTGCTGTATAAATGCGGATGAATAATGTAAACAAAAAAGAATAATTCGTAGTTATATTTTAAGTTATTTTTCATTAATGTTCATATTAAAAAACGGATAAATGAGACGGAATTTGTCATGATTTTCAAAAATTATTCAAAAATTAACACAAAAAAATTCAAAAAAGCGAAACTGTAAAGATTGAAAATAAAACAAGAATAAAATGACAAATCGGAATTATTCAACGAAAACCAATCTCTTTTTGACCGCAATCAATCCAAAAATATTTCTGCAATTCTGCATGAAAGTTAAAAAATCAATAAAAGAAATTAGGAGGTGATAAAACACCTCTGTTTTAAAATCCTCACTTTCGGGATAAATCCCTTGGTAGAGTACACCACTTTTTCCATTCTCACTTTCGGAATGAATTCCTTGGTAGAGTACACCATGATAGAGACATAAATCTCTACTTAATCAAAAATAGGAAACGAAATTAAATATATGTTTCGATTTTTTCAAAACCGAAAAAAAGGTGAACTTAATCACCGTTTAATTTGGACTTTCTGACCCATTTGTAGTCTCTCATTTTTGCGGATTTTCCGAAACCGCATGCAACACACTGTTTGGTGTGGATGTTAAAAGATGTGCTGCCGCATCTTCTGCATTTCATATGTGTGCGTTTTTGTCTCTGGCCCATTGAGGGCGTACCTTTAACCATTGCTTCTTCACCTTTCTAAATATGTCAATTAAATAATGTATGATTTGAATGAATTTGATAAACACAGGATTAATGATATAAAATCATCGGCTGAAATCAGCGCGCCTCCTCAAATTATTCGGGAAACGACTGCGTCTGTTTCAGCGAAAAAATTGAATAAAAAAGATCGGCTGAGCCGATACTTTAAATCAATCGGAATAATCAGGGTGACACGTAAACGATGTTGTCCCCTCTGACAACAAGACTGGAATATTTTCTGACGCTGACGCCATCTTTTAATTCTTCCGCATTGTCGAGGACGAGATTCATGTGAATGTCGTAGCCTTTCAATTCTCCTCTGAATTCACGACCGCCTTTCAGGCGCGCAATAACCGGCTTGTTCAAAGCCTCATTTAAAATGTCAAGAGGTCTGTTCGTCATAAGTATTACCTGTTTTGTTGCATCGGGCGCAATTGCGCCGCGTTAAATTTTGAGCCGCCGATAAAACCGGTGAGGCTGCCACCATTTAAGATCCGCTTCATCTTTAAAGACGGCGGACTGTAATTTGTTTAAGAACAAAATTAAGATATTTAAACATATTGTTTCAAGATGTTTTTTTCAAGAAGAACACAAACATCTTTTATCATTATCACCTATTACAGATAAAAATATTGTCTTTTTTACGGGAGTGACTTTTTTGCAGACACATTCAAAAACAAATGAAAATATCAAAAACGGCATCAATCAAAATAATCTCACAGCAAATACCAAACCAAACGGAAATACCAAATCAAACGGAAATCTCAAATCAAGCGGAAATCTCAAACCAAACGGGAATACCAAACCAAACGGAAATCTCAAATCAAGCGGAAATATCAAAATGAAAAAGAAATGCGTGATGACAATTGCCGGAAGCGACTCCGGCGGCGGCGCGGGCATTGAAGCGGACCTGAAAACATTTTCCGCGCTCGGCGTTCACGGAACCTGCGTGATTGCTTCTGTCACGTCTCAAAACACAACCGGCGTCCAGGCCGTTTTTGATATTCCGATTGCGCATATCGGCAGTCAAATTGATTCCGTCTGTTCCGACATGGAGATTGCTTTTGCCAAATCCGGAATGCTGTCCTCTCCCGAAATCGTTGAGTTTGTTTCTCAAAAAGTCAAAGAATACAATTTATCACTCGTTGTCGATCCCGTGATGGCGGCCGAAGCCGGCGGCGAGCTTCTCAGAAAAGATGCCGTCAAGATGATGGCTGACGCGCTCCTTCCGGTTTCTTACGCCGTAACGCCCAACATTTTTGAAGCGGAAATCCTCTCCGGCATGAAAATCAAAAATGCCGACGATGCAAAAGCGGCCGCCGTTAAAATCGCCGAAACCGGCGTGAAATACGTGATCGTCACCGGCGGTCATTTGGATGCCGAAGACATTGTTTATGATTCCGAAAACAAAGAATTTACATTTTTGTCGGGAACGTTTGTTGAAGGCGGAACGCACGGGACGGGATGCACTTATTCTTCCGCGCTCGTTTCTTACCTGGCGCGCGGGTATTCGTTTGATCAGGCCTGCATGTTTGCCAAAAAATTCGTTGTCGATGCGATTCTTTATTCCGAAAGCATCGGCTCGGGCGTTGCGCCCGTCAATCCCGGCCGCGCGTCCGTCCTTCTCGCAGAACGCGCCGCAGTGATTGAAAACATATTGGCGGCGTGGGAACTCTTAAAAGAAGATGACATTTTCCCGCAGCTGATTCCGGAAGTCGGAACAAACATTGCCATGACGCTGCCCGACATTTTCAAAGCGTCTGTTCATCCGGACGATTACGCTTCGGGAATCCAGCCGCACCGTCAAATGACATCCGCCGACAAAGCGGACAAAATCATCGGCGCCGACGGCTTCGGTTCTTTTTCTTCAGCCGCGGCCGCGTTTCCCGGCCGAATTCATAAAGTGAAAGATTTGACGGGCACAAAATTATCCGCCGAAAATCTCGGCTATCCCGTATTCGGTTCCGGCTCGAATTTGGCCAAAGTCATCAAATCCGCCCAGGATTTTGACGAAACAATCCGCGCCTGCATCAATTTAAAATACGCCGAAAAAACCGTCAAACACTGCGCGCAAACAGGATTTTCCGCAGGCGTTTTCAGCCGCGCCGACGAGCCCTGCAATTGCGACGAAAGCAAAGAATGGGGAACACTGTCAGTCATATTTGAAAACGGCGAAATCGTTCCCGACATTATTTATGAAAACGGCGGCATCGGTAAAGAAGGTGTCATTCGTGTTTTCGGAACGGACGCGGTAGATGCGGCAAACAAAGTTCTGATGATTTGCAGCGAAATCCGAAAGCAGAAGTGAATCATTATTGGAAATATTATTGGAAATATTATTGAAAATATTAGGTAATTATTCGAAATAATATTTGAAATAATATTCAAAATATTATTCGGAATTTAAAAATCAGAAAAACCGAAGTCGGTTTTTCAATTCTTTTTTTAATGTGTGCGGCTCGCGCGCGGACGGCGGCAATGCGAAAAGCAGCAGAAGCTAAGTCTGCAAACAGGCAACTGTATTTACAGAGTCGGTAAGGCAGCGGCAGCAAACAGAAACAGTAAGGTAATCTGTGCCCACGCTCGCGTAGCGAGCGGATGTGCTAAAAATAAGATGATACATATGAAGACGCTGCCGGCGTTGCGTACTGACGGTACTGTGCGCCGGTATGCGGCAGCCGCAAACACAATGCAATTCAATCAAAAGTTGAAAATTTATCACAATTTTTTCGTCATGTAAGTGCCGTCGAATTCATACCCGTATTTTCGATAATATTCGCGGACGCCGATGCCGCTGATCACTGAAATCTTTTCATAGCCGCCGTCTGCGGCAATTTCTTCCGCTTTTTGAATCAATTCTTTGCCGTAACCGCGGTGCTGCCAGGAGCGGTTGTTGTCGGCCAGCGGGGCGGACAATGTGCCGGCGGTCTCGCCGAGCGGCGTTAAAGAGCCGTAAACGTGAAGTTCTCTGATGAGTGCCGTGTTCTGAAGTTCGGGGCGGTGCGGCGCGTTCGGGAAGCGCAGGCGAACGAAGCCGATGAGAACGTCGGCTTTCAAATCTTCGAAAGAAATGAAATGTTCTGTGCCGCCGCAGCATTCGTAGGATTCGACAAGAAGCCGGATGTTTTCGGGGCTCGGGGGATTGTTCTTTAAAATGTTGTGGCCGACTTCGCGGCAGCGGATGCATTTGCACTTTCCGCCGCGGGCGTGAAGCAGATGTTCTGCAAGTTGCCGGACATTGCTTTTTTGGATGCCTGCTAAAATTTGGTCTGCGGGAATGTCGCGCTGGATTCTTTGAAGGCGCGTCCATTTCGGCAGCATTTCTTTGATTTTGGAAACCAATTCGGGACCGTTTTCATCGTTGAGCGGAGAATATTCACCGTCTTGCCACATTTCGCAAAGCTTTGTTCCTTCCGTTACCAATGTCGGGTAAATTTTCAAATAATCGGGTTTGAAATCGGGATTTTCAAAAAGTTCTTTGAAACCTTCAACGTCGCGGTCAAAATCCGTGTCGAAAAGGCCGGGCATCATGTGAAAGCCGACTTTAAACGCGCTGTCGCGCAGGCGGCGGTTGGCATCGGCCGTTTCTTTAACCGTATGCCCGCGATTCATTCTTAGAAGTACGTCTTCAAAAACACTTTGAACGCCGAGCTCCACTTTCGTTCCGCCGAGCTTTAAAAATTCGTCAATATGTTCCTCTTTCGCCCAATCGGGACGCGTCTCAAGCGTCATTCCGACATTTCGAACATATGCCGTTTCATTCGCTTTTTGAACATCTTCGAGCAATAAAAACGGATAAACGGTTTCGGATGAATTATAATTCGGGATTTGGGTTCGCCACAGCGGAATTCCGGCTTCGTTCACGGGCGCGTCATGATCGTTCATCGCTTCCAGACAGCGTTTGACAAACCATTCTTGATAATCAACAGGCCTTGCCGAAATCGTTCCGCCCATGACAATCAATTCCGCTTTTGAAACGTCGTGCCCGATTGTGTTCAGCTGCTTCAGCCGGGAGCTGACCTGCGCGTACGGATCAAATTGGAATTCGAATGCGCGCATGGCTGCCGGCTCGCGTCCCATGTAGCTTTGCGGCGACGCGAATGAAGAGTCGGGGCCGCCCGGGCAGGGCAGGCATTTGCCGTGCGGGCAGGGCGCAGGCGATGTCATTGCCGCAATCACGGCAACGCCGGAAATGGTCCGGACCGGTTTTCGCTGGAGCACGTCGCGGACGGCTTTTTGCTCGTCCGGATTTCCGCGAAGAATAATATCGCCGTTGCTCGGAAGCGTTGAAAGTTTGTATTTTTTGCACACTTTTTTCTTCATTTTGGCGAGATCTTTTTCCGTTTCAAATTCACCCGCAACGGCCGAGAGAAGAATCTCGCGGCAGGCGGCATTGAATTTTTCATCGGCGTCATTAAATTCCTGATAACTCATTTTTTCACCAAAATCAAAAAAACGGCGCAAAAAAGCGCAATCGTTTAATAATTAAGAAACGGAATTATTGTCATTCATATAAAAGATATATAAGTTCTGTCGCTAATTAGCCGTTGACAGATTTAAATGATGGTAATTTTTCAGAAATCATTTCAGAAATCATTTCAGAAATCATTTCAGATTATTATTTCAGATTATTATTTCAGATTATTATTTCATATTAATTATTTCAGATTATTTTAAAATGAATCTTTCAAAGGGAACAAAATGAAATTCGGCATTGAACTCGTCCCGAACGAACCTGTCTTTAAGATTGCCGCCTACACGAAATTGGCGGAAGAGCAGAGTTTTGAATATGCGTGGATTACCGACCACTACAACAACCGCGAGGTTTATTCAACGCTTTCCGTGCTGGCGCTGGCGACAAACAAGATTAAAATCGGCGCGGGCGTGACAAATCCGTATACCCGAAGTCCTGTGATGACGGCGGCAAGCATTGCGTCCGTCAATGAAATCGCGGGCGGCCGCGCGGTTCTCGGAATCGGTCCGGGCGACAAGATGACGTTTGAAGCACTCGGTCTTGCGGGGGAAAAACCGCTGACGGCGGTTAAGGAAACGGCAGAGGCTGTCCGCGAACTTCTGACGGGGAAAAAAGTCACGTACGAAGGCAGCACGGTCAAGCTGAAAAATGCGAAACTGGATTTTGCCGACCCGAAGAAAACGGGCGTTGACATGAACATTCCGATTTACATCGGCGCACAGGGACCGAAGATGCTTGAGACGGCCGCCGCTGTCGGCGACGGTATTTTAATCAACGGATCGCATCCGGATGATTTCAAAGCCGCCGCAGTCCAAATCCAAAAAGGCGCGGATGCCGTCGGCAAAAAGGCTGAAGAGATTGATGTTGCCGCATATACGTGTTTTTCAATCGACGATGATTTGGACAAAGCGTACGCGTCGGCCAAACCTGTGACCGCGTTTATTATTGCAGGCGCTTCAGATGTTCTTTTAGAACGCCACGGCATTTCCAAAGAAAGCAAAACGGAAATTGCGGAAGCGATTTCAAAGGGCGATTTCAAAGGTCTTCAGACAATGATTACCGATTCAATGGCGGACCGCTTTGCGGTTGTCGGCGATTTTGACGAATGCATGAAAAAAGTCAAAGAATTGGAAAAAGCGGGCGTGACGCAAATTGCCGCGGGATCGCCGCTCGGCCCGAACAAAGAAAAATCAATTAAGCTCATCGGCAAAATGATTGCGGAATTTAAAAATCAGGCATGAAGTCAAAATAAGTAAGAATAAGCAAGAATAAACAAAATAAACAGAATTTTAAAATAAACCAAAATCAGAGGAGACAATAATGATTCGCGCATTTTATGTCGGCCGTTTTCAGCCTTTCCATTACGGTCATGAAAAAATTTTAAACACGATTGCCGAAGAAGTCGACGAAGTTGTCATCGGAATCGGAAGTGCTCAAAAAAGTCATTCGACGCATGACCCGTTTACGGCAGGCGAGCGCATTGAAATGGTTTTGAAATCGCTTGAGAATTTCCCGATCCGTCATTACATTATTCCGCTTCAGGATGTCGAATACAATGCGCTTTGGGTGTCGCACGTCAAATCCATGTCTCCGAAATTTGACGTGGCTTATTCCAACAATCCGCTTGTCATTCAGCTTTTTACGGAGGCAGGCATCGAAGTCCGCCGCACGGCAATGCACGAGCGCAGCATTTATTCCGGAACCGCTGTCCGCAAATGCATGGTTGAAAGCAAAAACAGAGAGTGGGCAGAATTTGTGCCGTCGACCGTTGCCGAAGTGATTGATGATGTCAGCGGAATCTGTCGAATTAAAAGACTTGCCGGAAACGATGACTGAAACACTGATTCTAAAACGATGACTGAAAACGATGGCTGAAACGATTTCAGACATCTTTTCTTTTTCTTTTTCTTTTTTATTTTTATTTCGATTTTTATTTTTATTTCAATTTCTATTTCGATTATTTTTATTTTATTTCCTTTGATGCTGTTTTTATAACTCATTTCGTTGTCTGCCAACGATTGTTCGTGCAGTAACTGCCTGTTCTGCAGCTGTTGCCGGCAGCATAGATTGCGTTTCCATTTGCATCATCTTATTTTTAGCACATCCGCTCGCTACGCGAGCGTGGGCACAGATTACCTTACCGTTTCCGGTTGGCACTGCTGCCTTCAGTTTTCCGTTTGGTACGGCTACCTTCAGTTTCCGTTTGGCACTGCTGCCTTCAGGTTTCCGTTTGGCACGGCTACCTCCAGGTTTCCGTTTGGCACAGATTACCTTACCGTTTCCGTTTGGCACGGCTACCTTCAGATTTCCGTTTGGCACTGCTGCCTTCAGGTTTCCGTTTGGCACTGCTGCCTTCTGGTTTCCGTTTGGCACTGCTGCCTTCAGGTTTCCGTTTGCCGCCGCTATCTGCTGATCTTGTAAATACAGTTGCCGACTTGCCGGCCTGTCTGCTGCTTGCCGCCGCCTGCCGCCGCCTTCCCGCGCGCGGCTCGCCGACTTTTAAAAATGATTGATAATCCGATCCCGTTTTTTGATATTTTTGATGTTATTCACTCACCGGAAAAAAGAAAATAGAAAAAGAAGAACCCTGAGGATGAAAAATTAAAATGAAGTTGTCAAATCAATCGACTAATTCGCTCCAATCGTTCTGGCCGGGGACGTATTTCATTAAGATCGGATTTTTTTCTTCCATGTAATCTCCGACATCGTCGTCGCCGTCTTCGTAAACAACGGCGCCGTCGTCTTCGAGGGTGTCAAGGACGTCGGAAATCGGGAAACAGCCTGAAAATGTGCGGACGGCGATGCTTTCGGCGGTCACGTTCATTTTTTCCATGAGGGCGCTGTAAATGTTGAATTCGTCGTCGTAGAGGGCGTGAATCAATTCTTTTAAACAGCCGGCGGTTTTTTCGATATCCATCTCGGTTGTGTTGATTTCATAAATGCGGCGGCAGTAATCAAAGCAGTCGCAGAGGACGACGTCAATGGATTCGGCCAGGATGTTTTCCATGATTTTTTTGTCGGAATAGCCGCGCTCGTTCAGTCTTTCTTTGAGCGTGTTCGGGTGCGTCCGCAGAACAACCGACAAATCGCATAAATAATGCGCCAGATGACTTTCCACCAGCAGGACCGGCAGAAATTCCGGAGATTTGTGCAAATCTTCAAGCTTTAAATTTTCCAAAAAAACTTTTTGATTGAATTCGCGGCGAATCTGCTGCTGATATTCAAAAACCGCTTCTTCCAAAGCATCCATGTCAACGACATCGCAGTCTCTTTCATCGTCGCGTTCGGACGGGATGTTGTACCGGCGGATAAATTCCGTGATGTGAAGAATACGGTACCCTTCGGATTCGAGCTGTTTGGACACTTCCGTTTTTCCTGTGCCGGGAGTGCCTGTCAATGCGATTGTCAGGAAGGGAGGAAATAAAATATCAGTCATATTATACCACTTTAATGAACCCATTTTACGTTTTGGACGTTTTTACCAACCGTTTTTGCGAAACAAACATTCCGCGTTTTTTGGCGGAAATTTTGAATCATTTTGTGAAATAAACAATAATTGTTTTTATGAAATAAAGTTAATTGTTCTTTGAAACAATTTTTGAATGTGTGAAACATTTCGAAAACATTTCGGAACAGTTCGAAAACATTTTGAAATAATCCAAAAACATTTCGGAACAGTTCGAAAATTTCGAAATAATCCAAGAACATTTTGAAACAATCCGAAAAATTTCGGGATAATCCAAAAGCATTTTGAAACAATCCGAAAATTTCAGATAATCCAGAAATATTTTGAAACAATCCGAAAATTCGGGATAATCCGAAGTATTTTGAAACAATCTGAAATATTCGGAAACAGTCAATAAATTTAATCAGAATAATGAAATTGACATTATTCCTTTATTTCTTTTTTGCCGAATGTTAACCTTTGTCCGGGAGAACATTTCCGACTTCTTTTTCATATAATCTGACGGCTTTCGGAGCGCCGGCAAGCAGTTTCATAATTCTGTTGTAAACGCTCGGCGATTTGTCGGCGTCAATGGATTCTGTGATTGTTTTGAGTGCGCCGACCAAGGGAATATAATATTCCTCGCTCATGAAATCAATGATTGAAAACGCATTCAAAAGGCCGACCGTGCTGTATTCGTTAACGGCCGACAATCGAATAATCGTTTGCGTCAGGAATTCCAGGCCGTCGGGCGTCTGCAGCGAATATTTTCTGTTGCGGGCAAAGGCGCCGTAGAGCGCGCGCTGATCATTGGCCTGCTCAATGCGAAACATCGGGTCATTCTCAACCATTTTGACCAGTTCCAAACAGTCGGACGCGTCCGTGCTCGCAACGGCGGACAGGAAAGCTTCCCAGGCGACGAGATCTTTTTTGCATTCTTCCATGTAAATCTGCGTCAAATCCCGCTTTTCCGGCGCCGAGCTGTTGAGCCATGCGGCAAAAGCGGCGGCACGGTCTGTCGCGTTGACAGCCGTCAAAAATTGGCGCTTAATCAGCGCGTGAATTTCGGGCGTGTCCAAAACCGCCAGCAGTTTTAAAGCATTGTTTTTCACCTGGCGCTGTTTAATTTGGCCGGCTTTCAGGCGCAAAGAACCGCGGACGGAAAAGAGTTTCTCATCTTCGGGGTCATGCGTTTCGGAATAATCGTCGTAAATGATCTTAATCGAATTCTCATGCGCTTTGACAATGGCTGTCTGAAGTCTTTTCCGGACATCATAGAGCTCTTTGTAACGGCAGGCGTAAGCTTCATCGTCGACGGATTCAAAAAGCGCCAGGAAAAGACTGCCCGTCATTTCCAAAAGCTTTTGGTCGCACAGCAATTCATGATACAAATCCAAATATTCCGGAGACGGCACCGCATCTTCTTGATGCAGCATTTTCATTTTTTCAATGTCCGTCAACGTGTAAAACGCCAGCCAGCGGCCGACAATGTCTTTGTCTTTTTTCGCCTGAATAAACAGCTCTTTAAGCAGTTCTTTGACGTCCCCGTCCATTTCGATTTTGCCGTAGAAAGATCCGCCGCGGTTCAAAGAAACGAACGCGGGCTGATCAACATCTTTTAACACAATTTCTTCGTCGCGGCGCTGAACGAAAAAGATGTCTTCGTGAATGATTTTGCCTTTTCGGTCGCAGAGCGCGTATGAAAACGGAAATTGCCAAGGCTGTTTCGTGTACGGAACTTTCTGCGTCAGCTGCATTTTGAATTCGCCCGACGCGGCGTCGTAGGATTTGGAAACGGCCAGCGCCGGATAGCCGGTCTGATGCAGCCAACTGTTGGACATGCGCATCAGCGGCATGCCCGAGACGACTTCCATTTCATGAATCCAGTCGAATGTGCGGGCGTTTTTGTGACTGTATTTGCGGTGATACGCGTCCAGGCCGCGCGCAAAAGCGCCTTCCCCGATTAAGGTTTCAACCATCCGGACAAATTCGGGCGCTTTGACATATGTGACGGATGTAATCAAATCGTTGGGATCGTTGAATCCGTCGGGCAGAACCGGCATGGATGACGCGCTCGCGTCCAGCGCAAATGTTCCGGAAACCGGCGCATAAAGGTCCAGAATTGTTTGAAGGCGCGTGTATTCGTCGCCGAAGAAATAAGCGTGGAATTCGTTTTCGATGAGAACGGTCACGGCTTCGTTGAGCCAGATTTCAAACGGGCTGCTGCCGGTGACTTCAGATCCGTTGATGTTGTGATAATATTCGTGGGCTTTGACGTCGGCCATGTATTCGAAGGCGCCGTCGAGCATGTTTTTGGACGGCATAATGCGGTTGGTTGTGATGGTCGTGTTGCCGACGTTTTCCATGCCGCCGAAGTCGGAATTCTGCATGCCGATTTCGCGGTAGACGGTGCCGGTGTATTTGTAGCCGAAGGCAAGGCCTTTTGAAAGTTCGGCGATTTTGTCGCGGACGGCGGACAGATTGTCCATCGTTTTGTTGAGATTATCGGGATTGATGGACGCGGAATTGAGGTTGTGCTTCAAGTGGTCACGCAATTTTGTGAGGTCAAAAATCTGCTTTTTGATGTCCACGTCTTTGTGACTTTCGGGACCTGTAAAGAGGTAAACCCACATGACCGCATCCTGCAGAATGTCAATGGATTGTTCGGCATAATTTTTATCCGAACCCGGCGGGATGAGGAGTTCCAGATCAAAGCAGTGGTCGTCGGGATATTCAAATTCCCGGACATATGTATCGTAAGTGCCGACGCCGAGGAAAAAGAGGTATGTTGCCATCGGCGTTTTCATATTTTCGTAAACGATTTCGTCGCGCGAAAGTCCGGTTCCGGAATCCGCGGAAACGATTTTTCGGGGAACGGCGATGTCTCCGTTTGTGATGATGTTTGTGTAGCGTGAATCGGCGCGAACGGTTGTTCTGTAAGTGCATTTGGCGGCCATGTCGTCAATGCAGGGCACGAGTCTTTGGAATCCCCACTGCTGGCACTGCGTAATTTGCTGCGGCGGCGCTCCTGCCGGTGTTTCGTCGTAATACAAGCCTTCCAGGAGATTTTTCGTCGGGCGGCAGACGGTTTTGGTCACGATTTCAACATTTTCATTTCTTTGAATCGGCGGATTGAAGTAAATATCCAAATAAGCATCCTTTTGCCGATATTCGTATTTTTCCAAGTTCGGCGCCGCAACGTCCAAAATTTCCAAATCGCGGCAGTTCAGCGAAACCTTGTCCGCCGGAGAATCCGTATTTTTCAAAAATAAATGAGAAGTGACAACCGTGTGATCGTCAAAGACACCAAAATCCAAATCCATGTGAAGGACACGGAAATTGAGTCGGCCGAAATCTTCGGGATAATATCTGTAAAGTCTTTCTTTCATGACAGTGATGAATGTTTTACGGGTATTA
The DNA here is from genome assembly GCF_032714515.1 of Methanimicrococcus hacksteinii. NCBI lineage: Archaea > Methanobacteriati > Methanobacteriota > Methanomicrobia > Methanosarcinales > Methanosarcinaceae > Methanimicrococcus > Methanimicrococcus hacksteinii. Next base: position 36,808 of record NZ_JAWDKC010000003.1, read on the forward strand.
AAATTTCACTTAAACGTTTGGAAATGATTTAAAAAAACAAGGGGTCATTTTGGGATCTTTTTCAAAAAATCGGGTTCGGATTTTGATTTGTTTTAAAATTTGTGCGGTTCGCGCGCGGCAGCGGGGATGCGAGCGGCAGCAGCAAACAGGCCGGCAAGTCGGCAACTGTATTTACAGAATCGGCAAGGTGACAGCGGCAAACGGAAATCTGAAGGTAGCAACGGCAAACGGAAATCTGAAGGTAGCAGCGGCAAATGGAAACCTGAAGGTAGCCGTGCCAAACGGAAATCTGAAGGTAGCAACGGCAAACGGAAACCTGAAGGTAGCAACGGCAAACGGAAACCTGAAGGTAGCAACAGCAAACGGAAACCTGAAGGTAGCAACGGCAAACGGAAACCTGTAGGTAGCAACGGCAAACGGAAACCTGAAGGTAGCAACGGCAAACGGAAACCTGGAGGTAGCAACGGCAAACGGAAACCTGTAGGTAGCAACGGCAAACGGAAACCTGAAGGTAGCAACGGCAAACGGAAACCTGGAGGTAGCAACGGCAAACGGAAACCTGGAGGTAGCTGTGCCAAACGGAAACGGTAAGGTAATCTGTGCCCACGCTCGCGTAGCGAGCGGATGTGCTAAAAATGAGATGATGCAAATGGAAACGCAGTCCATGATGCCGGTGGCAATCGGCAGCAGCAGTCGGCAGTAATCAACAATGCAAACCAACTGAATTTAAATACAAACCGTGAAAAAACAGCATGGGTATTAATTGCATAGCTTAAAAAAAGAAGTTTGTAAAAAAGAAGTTTGTAAAAAAGAAATCTGTAAAAAAGAAATCTGTAAAAAAGAAATTTGTAAAAAAAGAAATTTGTAAAAAAAGAAATTTGTAAAAAAAGAAATTTGTAAAAAAGAAATTTGTAAAAAAGAAATTTGTAAAAAAAGAAAAAGAGATTGACGGAATAATCAAAATTATTCCATCATCAAATCGGCGCCGCGAAGCATAACTTTTTTCGCGATTTCCGGATCTCTTTGAATTCTTCCTCTCTTTCTCTGCTCGGTTTTTCTTTCCTTTTTATCGCCGTCATCGGAATCATCTTTTTCAATTCCGAGGACTTCGTTCTGCTTGGCGGTCAGGTTTTCTTTGATCGTTTCAATCGCGTCAACCAAAACGACTTTGTTGTCGTAGGCTTCCACAATTTCCCATAAATCCGCTTCATTCATGTTTTTGAACTCGGGAATCATGTCAATCATGTTCGGAAGCGCGCGCTTCAAGTTGTCAACAATACTGACATGCGCCGACTGCGCGGTTCTTGAAAGCGGATTTAAGTCAACCGCGATGACCAGTTTTTTCATGTCTCCCAAAACCTGACAGCGGTCGCCGTCTTCGAGCGGCACGAAAATAACGTCGGCATCATAAATTCCTTCGCGTTCGACTTTGGCGCGTTCATGTTCGAGCGGGAGCAAAGGTTCGGCGTTTTCACCGAGAACAACATCCGCGCCGTTTTCTTTAAGCTCGGCGATGATTTTTTGAATGCGTTCTTCAGTTCTGTGGAACAAATTGACTTCCAGTTTGGCGCCCGTCAGCTGCGAAAGCGTGACAAGCTCCGCCGGCGCCAATGCCGCCGCGTTGCCGTTGACGGAAATCACCGGATTTTCCGCCAAAAGAAGCAAACAAACGGCGACAGCCTCGGCATAATTTGCGCTTTCAATCGTCTGTTCGCCGATTAAATAATCAAAAGCTTCGCCGCGGCCCTGCGCCAAAAGTCCCTGGCGGCTTGTCATTCCTTTGTCGACGCCGGCATTAATTTGTTCGCGCGTCATCAAAGATTCATAACGGGGATGGTTTTTCGGAATTTCAGTCATAATGTCACTTTTTTGATTTTGAATTTGAAAATTTGAAATTTTAATTTGAAAATTTGAAATTTTAATTTGAAAATTTGAAATTTTAATTTGAAAATTAAATTAAGATATTTTGGATATCTGATTGAGAGTAAAACCGTTTCACCTTTTAAAATGATTCGTTTGTAAAATTGAAAGTTCAAGATTCAAAATTGGGGAATTGAAACTTTAAGATAAAATAAATATCGTTTTTCTTCAAATTTTATAAAGCCCGAACTCCGTTTTTTAATATTTTTATTTAATGGAAGGGGGAGTTCGGGTTTGAGTTTTTTAAAACCGATATTTATTTTCTCTTTATTTTAAAGAAAAGTCCATGTACGACCGCAATTCAAGATTTTGTGAACGAAGTGAGCAAAATCGAAGAATTGCGGGTTATACCAAATGTTTCTATTAAATTTTTACAGTTGTTTTTCTGTTGTTTTGTTTTAACTGGCGGTTTTTCGTTTTAATTGAAGTCATTGGGGAAATCTCCAATTCTCATTTCATTCGCTACGCTCATGAAACTTGAAACTTCGTTTCAAGTCCGGTTCGCCGCTTCGCGCCGCCCGGAACTCGAATTGGAGGTGGTTGTTTTGGTTTTTCTGTAATAATTTCAGAATCGAAACATCAAGTTTTTTCAATTTCACAAAAATTGAACTCCGTTTTTTGATTGATTTTCTCTCCGGTTTTTGTTTTTTCGGGTTTATCGGGAGTTCGGGTTTGTATAATTTTCAAAAACCGATGTTTCGGTTTGGAAGATTTTGAAAAAGTTAAATCAAAAATAGCAAACGAATCAAAAATAATAAACGAACCCAAAATAACAAACGAATCAAAAATAAGAGAAATGAATCACAGAAAATATCAAAATAACTAAAAATAAAAAAGAAATAAAATCTGACAACTCGTCAGACTTTATTCTCGGCGAACCCTTCGATCAAAACTTCAATCTGCACCGGCGGTTTTTGCGGGTCGTAGATCATTTCTTTGGTTTTGACATGGATTTCAACATCGTTTTCTTTGATGTCGTTTTCTGCCATGTATTTGTAAATGTCTTTTTTGGCGTACGTTTCAGCATACTGAACGGCGCCGTTTTTGTTTGAGAAGGAGCGCTGGCCGTCGTTGGTGTACACGGTGTAGCGGATTGTCCAGTCGCCGTTTTCTTCTTCTTTGGATTCGACGTCAATCCGGGTTTCAATGCGCCTTGCCAGTTTTCCTGCGAGACAGCCGACTGCGTTTCCGACCGCGTAATGTTCGGGCGCAATAATCTCTGCGTCTAAAAATTCTTCCAGCTCGGGAATGAAACAGCGGACCGGCGCGCCGATTAAAATGATCGGAATGTCGATTTTAAATCTCATGTAAGAATCGCCGGCCGAACTGCTGCCGTATCCTTTGCCGAATTTGTCCATAAATGCATTCAATTCCTCGCGCGAAAACGTATCGTTTAAGAACAAAACCGTTTCAACCGCCATAATCTTTGCAAACTTGCGCTTCATGAAACGGCAGAAATCTTCTTTGGCCATGCTGAAAATTTCGGCCAGCTTGCGGGCGCCGAGCTGCGCGGCATCCGCGTCCCACTCCTCAAATTCGCCCGTCACGTGAAGCACATCCGTCGGCGTAAAGCCGATTAACTGAATCAAACGCTTGTTGACAAGCGCTTCAATGATTTCAAACTGAATTTCCCCGCCGAAATCCTTCCAATCCAAATCGTCGGCAAAAACCGGGACGCTCGGAATTTTCTGATACACTTTTATCTCTTCCGGCGACAAATTCACGGCTTCATAACCGCTTTTCAGCAAAAGCGTCGTCTTTTGGAAAAACTCGTTCAAAGACATGTTGTGCGGCGTCCAATGATTTTTAATCGTTTCCGAAAGTTCGGGATACATTATCGCCGCGCGGCACAGCGGAATCACACGTCTCGGGCCGATTTTGACAGACGGCGCGCGGGCTTCCAAAATATTTCCCGCGTCCACCCAAATATGACTGTCACCGCCGGCAGCAATCGTTTCCATCTTAATCGCACGCACTTTTGTTTTCCAGCCGCCGACCGTTGCCCCGAGATCCGAAATCTGAGGAATGCCGTCCTCAATCATCGAAACATCCGTACTCGTGCCGCCGACATCAATGGCCAGACACGTTTCTTTTCCCGATAAAAACGAAGCTCCGAGAACACTGGCCGCAGGTCCCGAAAAAATTGTTTCGACCGGCCGTTCCATGACTTCCGAAAACATCGCAACAGCGCCGTTGCATTTAAGCATCGTTGTTTTCACATTCATTCCGCGGCGTTTGGTCTCTTCCGCCACGGCCTCCAAAAACATGCGCGCAACCGGCAAAAGCGAAGCGTTCAAATACGCCGTCACACCGCGCTCATAAGCCCCGAGCGCGTGCGCAAGCTCATAGCCGCAGACAACCGGATATCCCGTCAATTCATGAATCAAACTGCGCGCCGCTTTTTCATGATCCGGATTTAAAATACTGTAAAAAGAAGAAACCGCAAAAGCCGACACCTTATCCTTGACGGAAAGAACATATTCGCGGATGCCGTCCAAATCCAGTTCCTCGTTTTCGACGCCGCGGTAATTGTGGCCGCCCTTGACGACAACACAATTGTCCCTCAAATGTTCGGGCACTTTCTGCGTGCCGATTAAAATGAGCGCAACCGGCGCGCCGTTCTTTTCCAGAATCGTGTTGGTCGCAAACGTCGTTGAGACGGACAGCAATCTTGTCTGCTTCAAAATCTCGGGATCCAGCTTGTCCAAAACATCCTGAATGCCGCCGAGCGGATTCGGGTAAGTGGTCAGAGCTTTTTCAGACTGCAGGATTCGGTGATCATCCATATTTACCAAAGCCGCGTCCGTATATGTGCCGCCCGCATCAATTCCTAATGAAATATTGTTTGACAATAAAATCAACCTCCGAAAATATTGTTTGACGGCAAACGTTTTCATGTTCAATTCCCCCGAAATGAACAAATTGCCGTTTTTCTTTTCAGATTCTTTTCAAAATGAAATTCAATTTGATACTTTTGGATACTTCTGAAATCATTTTTGAAAACGTATCTCTGAAAATATAATCTAAATGGCGTTTCACCGAATTAAACCTTTTTCAGAAAATTTCCGTTCTTTTACAAAAAGCAAAAATAAAAAACAAAAACAAAAAGCAAAAACAAAAATAAAAAACAAAAAACAAAAATAAAAAGCAAAAACAAAAAACAAAAATAAAAAGCAAAAACAAAAATAAAAAGCAAAAACAAAAAATAAAAAACAAAAACAAAAAATAAAAAACAAAAAACTCGGCTTCATTTTTTAATAAAAAAGATTATCGCAGAGCGAATTTATATAATATAACGGTTGGTATATACTTTTATGAAAGCGTGCATCATGTGCGGCGGGACGGGAACGCGTCTTCGCCCGTTGACATTCAAGCGGCCCAAGCCGATGATTCCGATCTCCAACAAACCGTCCGTGCTTCATCTCATTGAGCATTTGTCCAAGGAGGGTTTCAATGAAATCGTCATCACACTCGGTTATAAAGGTGAAGATGTCGAACAGGAACTCGGCGACGGCAGCGTTTACGGCGTTCACATTGATTACGTTTATGAAAAAGAAAAGCTCGGGACGGCCGGCAGCGTTAAGAACGCTCAGGAACTGCTCGGCAACGAACCGTTCATTGTGGTCGGCGGCGATCACGTGATGACTTTGAATCTTCGGGAAATGTTTCGCTTCCATCAGAATAATGACGCGGACATTACAATCGGTCTTCTCTCAATTGATGATCCGAGGGAATTCGGTATCGCTGACATGGACATTGACAACAGGATTCTGCGCTTCTTTGAAAAGCCCAAGGCCGGGGAGATTTTCAGCAATTTGGCAAGCACCGGCATTTATGTCTGCAATCCTTCCGTTTTTGATAAAATCCCGTCGGGCGAGAAATTCGATTTTGCCAAAGATCTGTTCCCCGCAATGCTGAACAGCGGCGAGCGCATCAACGGCGTTTTGGTCCGCGGCAAGTGGACGGATGTCGGAAGCGCGGCCGCTTACCGCGACGCTCAAAAGTGGATGCTGGACGATATGAACGAAACGGTTTTGGAAGGCAATTTTATTTCGAACGGCAAAATCCAGGGACCGCTTCATGTCGGAACCGGCGTTTCAATCGGCGGTAACTCTTCGCTTGTCGGTCCGCTCGTCATCGGCGAAAACACGACAATCGGGGAACGTGTTTTGATCGGCCCGTATTCCATCATCGGCCCCAACTGCGTCATCGAAGACGACGTCAAGATTCTTTCATCCTACGTTTTTGACGGCACGAAAATCGGCAAAAAAACAACCTTGTCCGGCGCAATTGTCGACAGCGATTCCGCCGTCGGCGCCGAATGCAGCCTTGAAAACGGAACAATCATCGGCCCGAATTCCAAATTGGAAGACGGCGCAACCATTCATTCCGGCGTCAAGCTCTGGCCCGAGACAGCCGTTTCAAAAGGCGAAAATGTCAAAAATGACATCCTAAACGAAAAGTACGGGACGGATGTCAGCGGATCATAATCGGTCCGCTCTTAACAATCATAAACAATCATTAATGAAAACTTATAAAAACGGAAACAAAACTTTAAAGGCATAAAAATAAAAAAAATAAAACATAAAATAAAAAAGAAACAAGATTAAAACAAAAAACGAACCAAAATAAAAACAAAAAAAGAATCAAAATAAAAACAAAAAAAGAATCAATAATAGAAACAAAAAAACAGCATAAAAATCAACTAAAAACAATACAAAAACAACACAAAACGTTTAAACAAATATAAAACGTGTAAAACAAACACAAAACAACACAAAACAAAAACAGCAAAAACGGGAGAAAAAAATTCAAGGCGGCAGCAGGAAAATGGTCAATTATAAAAAATTATTTTTAATCAGTCTGGCAATCAGCGTGATTTCAGCGGTCGCCATCATTTTCCTGACAACCGACGCGCAGACGATTGAGACTCTCAAGCAAATCCGCCCCGAATTTATTGCTCTGGCATTGCTTTTTCAAATTGTTTCCTATGTGCTGACCGCCCGCAAAACCAAGTTTTTGCTGCGCTCTCTCGGCTATCAGATTCGAACGCGTCAGGCGCTTGAAAATGTGCTGACCGGCATTTTGCTGGCCTCATTGACGCCGTCTTCTGTCGGCGGCGAGCCTGTCCGAATTCTTTTGCTCCGGAAAAATGCGAAAGTCCCGGTCGGGAAAGCCACGGCCGTCATTTTCATGGAACGCTTTCTGGATGCGTTTTTCATCTTCTTATGTTTGATTCCGTCCATGTTTATTCTCCGGTCATTTCTTTTAAGCGGAGAAGGCAAAAGCCTTTGGGGCGTTGACACGCTTTTAATTATCGGCATCGCCTGTTTGTTTGTTCTTTTGGCCGTTTTAATTTATTCTATCATCAAACCGGAATTCGCCAAAAAAATCGTCCGCAAAATCCTGATTTTTGCGGAACGCAAGGCACCGGAAAAATACAAACCCAAAATCAACAAACTGATTATTTCGTCCGAAAATGAAATCGATTTGTTCCAATCCAGTTTCAAACGGTTTGTTTCCGTCGGAAAACTGAATCTGATTGTTGCGGTTTTTTACACCGTTCTTTACTGGACGGTTCATTTCTCGGTTCTCTGGCTGATTCTTCTCGGTTTAAATGTTCAGCCGGATTTGAAACTGCTGTTTGCAACACAGATTGTGCTTTCCATCATCATGATTATTCCCGCAACGCCCGGCGCCAGCGGCATTGCTGAAATTGCGGCTTATACGCTTTATTCTCTCTTCATTCCGTCATCGCTTGTCGGCGTTTCTGTTTTGGCCTGGCGCTCGATTACTTATTACGTGAACATTATTGCCGGCGCTTTGGCTTCTTTAAAAGTGATCCGGAAATACGGCATCAACGCGTTCGGTTCAACGGAAACCGAAATGGAAATCCTGGATTCAGACAGCCGTTAAAGTTTCGGCGGCCGGCAGAAGGTAATGTTAAATTAAATCCAAGTTAAATTCTAAATTAAAATCTAAAATTTAAAATCCGAATAAATTTCAAATCAAAATGTGAAATTAACGGAAAAGGACGGCGGAACCTGTCATTTCGGTGATACCTTTTTATACAAAGTCAAAATAAATATGGCGACATCACACTTTTTCATATTTTTAATTTTCATGTTTTTATTATTCCTGCGTGGTCAGCAGGCAAAAAATTATTGGTGGATCTAAAAAAATGTACGTTAACAGCAATTGTGTCGGCTGCAGTCAGTGTGTTGCGTTCTGCAAACACGGCGCCATTATTGCCAAAGGAAGGGCAACGATTACGGACAAATGCAAGGAATGCGGGGTTTGCAATTCTTACTGCCCGATGAAAGCGATTCAGCCCGGACAGGTGGTTTAAGATGACGGAAGAAATTCAAAACCGACAAGATGAGCAAAATCAACAAAATCAGCAGAGTCAACAACAAAACCGGCAAAAGAAAGCAATTGTAATCGGCTCCGGCCTCGGCGGTCTTTTGACGGCGGCGCAGCTCGGGAAAGACGGCTGGTCTGTTGATGTTTATGAAAGACTCTCTCTCATCGGCGGCCGTTTCGCAAACATTGAATACGACGGCTGCCAATTGTCAACCGGTGCGCTTCATATGGTTCCGCACGGCGTTAAAGGGCCGCTTGCCACAATGCTCCGCGAGCTCGGGGCGGATTTTGAAATTGTTCAGTCCGATCCGATGGCAATTGTCCGCATGCCGAAGAATCCGGAAGATGCGGACTACAAAAATGGCTATGAAGATATTTCTTATTTGGATTTCAAAAAGCATCTGACATCTAAAAACAAGCTGATGATGGTTTTGCTGACATTCGGCTTTAAAATCGGATTGATCCGCCCGAAAAAAACAGGCTTTAAAACCTGGTATTCCGAATACATTCAGGATGATCGGATTGACCGCTGCGCCGACTCTTTTGCCGGCTGGGCGCTCAGCACGACGGCCGATGAGGTCACAACCCGCGAGATGTTTGAAATTTTCCACAATGTTTACAGATACGGCGGACCGGGTATTTTGGTCGGCGGCTGTCAGACGGTGATTGACGAGCTGGTCCGGATTGTTTCTTTGTACGGCGGCAAAATCTGCACCGAAACGGAAGTCACAAAGATTATCGTCAAAGACGGAAAAGCAGCGGGCGTGATTGCCGGCGGCAAAGAGATGGCGGCTGATTTGGTTATCAGCGACATCGGTCACAAAGAAGCTTGGGAAATCTGTGAAATTGACGGCGTCGAAGGCGAATCCGCGTCTCACGTTCTTGCGCTTTCCTCTCCCGTTTTTAAAGAGTATGAAGACAAACTTGCCGAAATGAAGCCTTCGGCGGGCTTAAAGATTTGTTTTGTCTCGGACGAACAGATTCTGCCCGACGGCTGCAGCCTGATGCTGACGCCGTACACGCGCAGAATAAACGGCCTGAACGAAGTGACCAACGCCGATTCCGGCCTTGCGCCGCCCGGCAAGCATTTGGTGATGTGTCACCAGCGAACGGCGCTTGACAGATTGAGCGCGATTGATGAAGAAATCGAACTCGGTCTCGAAGATGTCAGGGATTTGTTCCCCGACAGAAACATTGACATTTTAATGGTTCAGGTTCACCACGGCAGATGGCCGGTCAACCGCGCCTTTTCGGGAACGGATTTCGGAAACAAAACACCGATCTCGAATTTGATTGTTGTCGGCGACGGCGCAAAAGGCGAAGGCGGCATTGAAATCGAAGGCATTACGCTCGGCGTCCGCGACGCTTTGAAAATCATCCGGTCTCAATTTTGAAATCGAAATTTCAGAATGAAGGGCCGGAATTGAAACAAATTCGAAACAAACAATTCGAAATTGAAATAATTTAAAAATGAAAAGAATCGGAGTACCCGAATATGAAACGCCGTCCGATTACTTATTCCAAAAATATTTTTATTCCCGTTACGAATGTCTGCCGCAACAAATGCGCTTACTGTGGTTTCCGGCGCCCTGCCGAGCACAAAGACGCGTTTCTGATGACGGAAGATGAAGTCATTTCCATTCTGAAGCGGGGCGCTGAGGCGGGATGCACGGAAGCGATGTTCGCTTTCGGGGAATCTCCTCAAGATAATCCCGAATTTGAGAAGCGTTTTGGAAAACAGCTCAAAGAGGCCGGTTTTGAAAACACGATTGAATATACGGCGCATTTGTGCCGCCTGGCTTTGGATTGCGGGCTTCTGCCGCATGTGAACGGCGGCGTTCTTTCTTTTGACGAACTTCAAATGCTTGCGCCGCTGAACGCGAGCATGGGGCTGATGCTGGAGACGACGGCCAATGTTCCCGCGCACAAGGACTGTCCGGGAAAAGTGCCGGCGGCGCGCCTGGAAATGATTGAAAATGCGGGACAATTGGGAATGCCGTTTACGACCGGGATTTTGATCGGCATCGGGGAAACGCGCAATGATTGGATTCAATCTCTTTTGGAAATTCAAAAGCTGCATGACAAGTACGGTCATATCCAGGAAATTATTCTGCAGAATTACACGCCGAATTCAGGCCAGGCCAATCCGATTTTTGATTTGAGGCCGCCGTCAAAAGAAGATATGGTCGACTTGATTGTTCTGACAAAAAATACGCTGACGCCGGACATTTCAATACAGGTCGCGCCGAATTTAATGTCGCCGCTTGAACTGATTCAATACGGTGTGACGGATTTGGGCGGCATCTCGCCGGTAACGATCGATTACATCAATCCCGAATCGGCCTGGCCGGAAATTGAAGGGCTGACAAATCTGTTGAATTCAAAAGGATATGAATTCAAAGAGCGGCTCCCCGTTCATCCGCAGTTTGTGAAAAAGGGACGGTACGGCAGCGAAACGAAAGAGCTGATCGAGAAGCTGGCGGATGCCGACGGTTATCGGAAAATTTGAAACAACGGTTGAATTTTTCAGTTCATTTTTAAAAAATGAGGCGGCTCGCGCGTGAACGCGGCATCGTCAAATTCAAAAAAAAGCAGAAAAACCGAAAAAACAAAAAAACCGAAAAAACAAAAAGACCGAAAAAACAAAAAATATAAAAAATACAAAAAACAAAAAATACAAAAAAACAATACAAAAAAACAATACAAAAAAACAAAAAATACCGGAAAAACAAAAAATACGAAGTGAAATAATGAATAATTCACTTCTTCGGCATATGTTTTTCAACATAATCTTTTAAAATCACGACGTGGTTGTACACGGGATCTTTGGCGGCGTAAACAAACGTCACGTTTCCTTTTTTGAGATGATCGGCGACGGTTTGAATAAAGTCGGGAACTTTCGGATTTGCTTTCAGCTCTGTGAGATATTCTTCTTTGAAATGCGGGAACAATTTCGGGTCGTGGTGGAATTCTTCGCGGATGTCTGTTGTCGGGGTGATGTCTTTGGCCCAAAGGTCAATTTGAGCGCGTTCTTTGGCAACGCCGCGCGGCCACAATCTGTCAACAAGAATTCTGTATCCGTCGTCGTCCGATACGTCGTCATAAGCACGTTTCAATTGTATTTCATGAGTTGTCATTTTTTAAACTCCGTTTTTATATAATTGCTTTGAATAATTAATACACTCAATTATATAAATTTGTACTTTCACCCCGCACGGCAATACCGCTTATATTTTGTTTTCTTAAATTTTCTCACAATTGTTCAGCTATTTTGCTATTTTATTAATTACGGAGTTTTAAGAATGGAATATGAATTTATTATTTTGATATTGCTTGGCGCCGCCGTTTTTCTTCTCATTTTAAACTTGGCTTTAACATTATTCAAACGGGGCGGCGGGACAAATGACAGGTCCGGCGGCGGTTCCGACGGCGGTTCCGGCGGATCAAATTCAGATTTTGATTTCAGCGCTTTTTCAAAAAAAACGGATGAACAAACGGCTTTTCTCCGCGGTGAATTTGACCGGGAAATTTCCCGATTGGATTTGAATCTGAGAAATGAAATTGCTCAAAACCGGGAAGAACTCGGCGTTTCTCTCAATCAGAACCGGAAGGAAATGACGGCGGCGCTTTCCAATTTCCAGGTGTCTCAGGAAAACAAATTCCAAATGTTTGAAAAACGGCAGGCGGAATTGAATCAAATCACGGAAATCAAGCTTGAAAAAATTCGGGAAACGACGGAAACGCGGATTGTTCAGATGCAGGAATCCAATGTTCAAAAATTGGATGAAATGAAGAATATTGTGGATGAAAAGCTTCAGGAAAGCGTTGAAAAACGTTTCAGCGAATCTTTTAAAGGCATCAGCCAGCGTTTGGATGACGTTTTTAAGGGTCTCGGAGAAATGCAGACGCTTGCAAACGGTGTCGGCGATTTGAAAAAGGTTCTGACAAATGTGAAAACGCGCGGCAATCTCGGGGAAATCCAGCTCGGGGCGATTTTGGAAGAAGTTTTGGCGCCGGATCAGTTTGACAAAAACGCGGCTGTTCAGCCGAACACGGCGGAGCGCGTGGAATATGCGGTCCGGCTTCCGGGAAAAGACGATGCCGGTCCGATCTTTTTGGCAATCGATTCCAAGTTTCCGATCGAAGATTATCAGCGGCTTCTTGATGCTTATGAAAACAATCCCGACGACATTGAAACGTGTTCCAAACAGCTGGAAATGGCCGTCAAAAGAAATGCGAAAACGATTCAGGAAAAATACATTTGTCTGCCGTACACGACGGATTTTGCCATCATGTTTATCCCGACGGAAGGATTGTATGCCGAAATCCTGCGCCGCCCCGGCCTTTTTGAATTTGTTCAGCGCGAATACCGCGTTGCGATCGTCGGTCCGACGACGCTGGTTGCCTTTTTAAACAGTCTTCGGATGGGCTTTCAGACACTTGCCGTTGAGAAGCGGACCGGCGAAATTCAAAAATTGCTCGGCGCCGTCAAAACCGAATTCATCAAGTTCGGCGACCTTCTTGAAAAAACGCGCAAAAAACTGGATGAAGCGGCAAGCGTTTTGGATTCGGTGGATTCCAAAACCCGAAATATCAATCGAAAACTCAAACAAGTTCACGAGCTGCCGGAAGCGGAATCCGTCAAACTGCTCGGCGGCAGTTCTGAAAACGAAGATTTTGAATTGTTTGAGTTGTAAATGAAAACGAAAATGAAAATGAAAATGAAAATGAAAATGAAACAAAGTTAAATCGTAAGTTAAATTGAAAATTAAAATAAAATCGAAAATTTAAATGGGACAAAAATCAAAAACGAAACATCGTTTTTTGATTTTTTTCAAACTCGAACCCGCGATAAAACCATGAAAAAAAGAACCGCGAGAAATTCATTCAAAAAACGCGGTTCGTTTTTCTTTAACATTAACAAAAAACGATGTTTCAGGTTTAAAATTGAAGAAAACCCGAATCAACCACCTCCAATCCGAGTTTTGTGAGCGCAGCGAACAAAATGAGGATTGGAGAGAAATCAATGATTCTCAATTAAACCGAAAAACAGCTTCAAATTACTTTCTAATACCATTCCTTTATCTGAAAGTGGTGCCGACAGAGTACAATGCTGACAAAGCGCAATGCTGGCCGGGCACAATACTGACAGAGTACAATACTAACAGAGCACACTGCTGGCAGAGCGCAATGCTGACAGAGCGCAATGCCGGAAGTGTTTCCATATGCATCATCTCATTTTTAGCACATCCGCTCGCTACGCGAGCGTGGGCACAGATTACCTTACCGTTTCCGTTTGCCGCTGTTACCTTACCGTTTCCGTTTGCCGCTGTTACCTTACCGTTTCCGTTTTGCACAGATTACCTTGCCGATTTCGTAAATACAGTTGCTGATTTGCCGGCCCATTTACTGTCGTCTGCTGCCGCCGTCGTCGTCTCTTGCGCTGCCGCCCGCGCGCGAGCCGCACACATTTAAAAACAAATCAAAATCCAATCCCGATTTGTTGATTGAATTATGAAAAATGTTGAAGAAAAGATAATGAAAAAGATAAAAAAAGGATGATGAAAAAAGAGAAAAAAGAGAAAAGATGAAAAAAGAGAAAAGATGAAAAAACGAATTATTTTTTCATCAAATATTCATCAATGGCTGCCGCTGCTTTTTTGCCGGCGCCCATTGCCGAAATGACGGTTGCGGCGCCCGTGACGACGTCGCCGCCCGCGAATATGTTTTCTTTTGTGGATCTTAAGTCGTCGTCGACGACAATTGTGCCGCGCTTTGTTTTCTCAATGTCGGGTGCGCCGATGTAAATGAGGGGATTCGGGGATGTGCCGATGGCAATGATGACGACATCCGCGTCAATCAAAAATTCCGATCCGGGGATTTCTTTCGGGCTTCTTCTGCCGGAATCGTCGGGCTCGCCGAGTTCCATTTTGATGCATTCGACGGCTTTCACATCGAATTTTCTGCCCTGGGGTGTTCCGTCGCCGTAGTCGCCGATAATTCTTGTCGGGTTTGCCAGCAGACAGAATTGAATGCCTTCATGTTTGGCGTGCTCGATTTCTTCACGGCGCGCGGGCAGTTCGGCATCGCTTCTGCGGTACACGATTGTCACGTCATCCGCGCCGAGACGAAGCGCCGAGCGGGCAGCGTCCATCGCCACGTTGCCGCCGCCGACAACAACGACTTTTTTGCCTTTGCGGATCATCGTGTTGGAATCAGGTTCGTACGCTTTCATCAAATTGACGCGCGTTAAAAATTCATTGGCGGAGTAAACGCCGTTTAAATTCTCACCCTCAATTCCCATGAAATTGGGAAGACCGGCGCCCGTTCCTAAAAAGACGGCGTCGTATTCTTCGGCGATTTCATCCAAAGTTTTGATCCGGCCGATGACATAATCCGTTTTCAGCTCGACGCCGAGCGCGAGAACATCGTCAATTTCCGCTTTCACAACATCTTTGGGTAATCTGAAGCTCGGAATGCCGTAGGTCAAGACGCCGCCCGGTGCGTGAAGCGCTTCAAAAAGCGTCACTTTGTGTCCGGCTTTGGCCAGATCCGCGGCAGCCGTCAGACTTGCAGGGCCCGAGCCGATGGCGGCAACCGTTTTTCCGGTCGGCGCGCGGAGGCAGCCTGCGCCCGGCTCCCCGTCTTCCATTTCCGTTCCGTCTCCGATCTTGCAGCTTCGGCCGCCCACAGAGCGCAGTTCGTCTGCCGCATATCTTTCCAAACGGCCGATTGCAATCGGATCGCCTTTCTTTCCGAGAATGCACAATTCTTCGCACTGCGTTTCCTGCGGGCAGACACGGCCGCAGATTGCCGGAAGCATGTTGGTCTCAAAAATCTTTTCGGCGGCGCCTTCGGGATTGCCGTCGGCGATGAACTTGATAAATTTGGGAATATTCACATTCACAGGGCAGCCTTCCACACAGCGCGGCACACGGCACTGAATGCAGCGCGCGGCTTCTGCGGTCGCTTCGGCCGCCGTATAGCCGAGCGCAACTTCATTGAAATTGTGTTTCCTGACTTCTGCCGGCTGCTCGGGCATCGAAATGCGTCCGGTTCTTTCTTTTTTCATTGCAGTCATAACTTTCCAATCCTTTTCAAAAACATGAATTACCTGATTTACACGATTTATCTGATTTACTTGATTTACCTGATTTAATCCAATTGCGCGCAGATTCCCGCGCATTCTTCGTCGTATTTCTGAGATGCTGCAAGTTCATCTTTCTTGTAAATCATCAGGCGGTTCATGACCGTGTCAAAATCCACCAGTCTGCCGTCAAATTCCGGGCCGTCGACGCAGGCAAACTTCACCTCGCCGCCGACAATCACACGGCAGCCGCCGCACATTCCCGTTCCGTCCACCATCATCGAATTGATGCTGACAACAATTTCAACATCGGGATAATCTTTCATCATGTCAGTTGCCACTTTCATTAAAATCGGCGGGCCGATGACAACGACGCGGCCGATTCTTTCGCCCTCGTATTCGCCGGCTTTTTGTTTGTCCAGAAGTTCCTTGACGACTTCGGTCACAAAACCGTGACGGCCTTTGGATCCGTCATCCGTCGTCACATAATGTTCGTCGCTTGCCGCTTCAAATTCTTCTTCCATCATCAGCAAACTTTCATTGCGCGCGCCAATCACCGTCACCACGCGGTTTCCGGCCTCTTTGTACGCTTTAATCTGCGGATAAATCGGCGCGATTCCGACGCCGCCGCCGACCAAAATGACCGTTCCGATCTTTTTGACATCGGCCGGTGTTCCCAGAGGCCCGACAAAATCTGCCAAGCTCTCGCCGACTTCCATCTTGGTAATCTGCTTCGTTCCCTTTCCAAGCGCCTGCACCGACATCATAATCGTTCCCTTCTCTTTGTCGATGTCGGCAATTGTCAGCGGAATTCTTTCACTGTCATTGTAAGCGCGGACAATCACGAATTGGCCGGCTTTGGCCGCTTTGGCGACATCAGGCGCGTCAATCACCATTTTCCAGACGCCTGCTGCCATTTCTTCCTTTTCTAATATTTCAAAAGACATTTTCAATCACAAAAACTAATTTTCCGTTACGGTTTTATTAAGGTTTCCGTAACGATTTTTCATTTATATTTCATAAATTCTAAGAATAAATTCTAAGATTCCCATTCTGATATCTGAATCTAATAACTCGAATCTAATAATCCAAATCTAATAACCCGAATCTAATAATCCGAATCTAATAACCCGAATCTAATAAATCTGAATCTAATAAATCTGAATCTAATTATCCGAATCTAATAATCCGAGTCTAATAATCTGAATCTAATAATCCTAAATCTGAATCTAATATCTGAATCTAATAATCCGAATCTGATTTTAAAACAGAAAAAAATCAAATGATTCTTTTTGCTTTTAAAATTTTACATTTTTCAACGAATGAATTCTTAAATTCGAATTCTTTATTATATACATTACTCTTTTTACAGACTTAAAACACAGAAAACAACCCCGTAAGGCAAAACATATAAATACAACAAATATGTTTGTAGGTTCTGCTTCAGATACGACAACAATTAATTCGCGGGGGCCCATAGCTCAGTCAGGCAGAGCGACTGGCTTTTAACCAGTCGGCCTAGGGTTCAAATCCCTATGGGCCCGCCATTTTTTTCATATTTGACAGTTTATGATGGAAATCATTTTGTCATTTTGTTTCAAATTGATGTTTGACGGTACCGTTTCGCATTGATTTTGAAAATAAAGTGAAAAATATAAAAATGAAATATTTCCAAAAAAATTGTCGGTTACCGCAATGCTCGCGCATTTCGGCTGCAGCCTGCCAAATATGATGAATATCTTTCTCACGGAGGAAAAGATTTGACATTTAAACTTCTTGATCATGAATCGGTCCCGTATCATGAGATTATCGCAGGAGAGGAAGTCAGCGTATTGCTTGAAAAATACGCGATTGACAAGGAACAGCTCCCGAAAATCAGATTCGATGACCCGATTGTCCTTGAAATCGGCGCAAAAATCGGTGATGTCGTGAAAATCACGCGCAAAAGCCAAACCGCCGACGAAGCTTTTTACTACCGGCTCGTCATCGACGCCGTTGTTTAAAAACGGTTCAATCGCCAATCGCTTAACAATCGTTTATTTTGCTATTGTTTAAAAATAAAAAGGGAAACCATTTCTATCATTAATCGCCTGCAAGTCCCGCTCAACCGATCCGCCAAAAAACCACGACATTCTGCATATCATATTTGTCTGCAAAAAATACCGCTGAAGCACGGTATCAGATACAGCAGGGGCTGCAAACTTTTTTTTCATTTGTCGTATGCGCCCGACTCATCATGCTGATTCTTTTTTTTGCAAACGGTATGTCAAACAGAATCACGGAAAATGTTCAAAAAATCAGAAATATTTGAAATATTCAGAAATATCCGCAACCGTTCAAAAAATACGGCCTGAAAACACATTGAGGGTCTGTTTTTAAAAATATGTTCGGGAAATGTTTCAGAAAATCCTTCTGAAAACATTTCAGAAAATACCTCGGAAAACATTTCAGAAAAGATTTCGGAAATTTTGAAAAGTATATCGGAAACAGCGTCAATGCGGCAGTGTTTACTCACATTTATTTACTCACAATAAAAATCGAACAGACAGATGAATAAAAATTTACTCAATTAAGAGGGTGCTAACTATTACATTAGATACACGCGTCCTGACGAAATATTATTTCACACAAGATAAAATTGTACAGCATCATATTGATTCTTTCAATAAATTCTTGGACACAGGACTTCAAAAAATTATAGACGAACAGCAAATCATTGAGACGGACATCGAAGGAACCTATCTGAAGCTCGGGAAAATCCGCGTCGAGAGTCCGGTCGTCAAAGAAGCTGACGGAGCCATTGAAAGACTTTATCCCAATGAGGGCCGCCTTCGCAACCTTTCCTATTCTGCGCCGTTATTCCTTGAAATGACGGTCGTTAAAGAAGGCCAGGACACACGGGAAGAGCCGATCGAGGCCAATATCGGACAGCTTCCGATTATGCTCAAATCAAAGGTCTGCAACTTAATCGGCATGACCGATGAAGAAAAAATCTTAAACGGCGAAGACCCGCTCGACTGCGGCGGCTACTTTATCGTCGGCGGCACCGAACGTGTCGTCATGACTTTAGAAGACCTCGCCCCGAACAAGATTTTGACCGAATACGGCGAACGCTACGGCGACAAAATCGAAGTGGCCAAAGTCTTCTCTCAGAAGAAAGGCTACCGCGCACTCGTTGTCGTTGAGCGCGGCCGCAAGTCTTTGCTTGAAGTGTCCTTCCTGTCCATTACCGGAAGACTCAACTTTATCACACTCATCCGCGCGCTCGGCATTGTGACCGACCAGGATATTGTGACGGCCGTTTCAACCGATCCGGAAATCGTGAAGTTCATGCTTGAAAACTTGGACGAAGCCGAAGTTGACACCATGCAGGACGCGATTGAAAAAATCGGTATGCGCGTTGCAGCCGGCCAGGCCCGCGAATATCAGATCAAGCGCGCCAACTATGTTTTGGACAGATACTTATTGCCGCACCTCGGCGACAAACCCGAAGACCGCATTTCCAAAGCCAACTTCCTCGCCAGAATGGCCGAGTCCTGCTTTGAACTCGCGCTCGGAAAACGCAATGAAGATGACAAAGACCACTACTCCAACAAACGCCTGAAACTTGCGGGCGACTTGATGGAAGACTTGTTCCGCGTCTCTTTCAACAAACTTTCCCGCGACATTAAGTATCAGCTGGAACGCGCCAGCATGAGAAACAGAGAACTCAACGTCGCGACAATCGTTCGTGCCGACGTTTTGACCGACCGCCTGCAGCACCCGCTTGCAACCGGCAACTGGGTCGGCGGCAGAACCGGCGTTTCTCAGCTTTTGGACAGAAACGACCACATCTCAACACTTTCCCACCTTCGCCGTGTGATTTCACCGCTTTCCCGTGCCCAGCCGCACTTCGAAGCCCGTGACCTGCACCCGACACAGTGGGGACGCCTCTGCCCCTCGGAAACCCCTGAAGGTCCGAACTGCGGTCTCGTAAAGAACTTTGCCGAAATGGTGGAACTCTCAACAGGCGTTGACGACACAGACCCCATCAAACAGGCGCTTTACAATTTAGGCGTTGAGAAATTCCAGTTTATCCAGCCCGAAATCATTGAAGTCGAATACGACAGCGCCGAAAAGGAAGAATTCGAAAGCGAATTCGAAGAAAAAGCCATCGGTATTAAGAAGACTGAAGGCGAATTCAGCGAAGACGAAGACGCGCTTCCGGAAGCCGAAACACCTGCCGAAAAGGAACAGGACGACATGGATGACGATTTCTTAGGCGGCATCGACTACGACGGGGGAATTGAAGAATGATGAACAGATCTAAAATTTTCTTGGACGGCGAACTCATCGGAACGCACGACGATCCGGTGACGCTTGTTTCCAACATCCGTGAAATGCGCAGAAAAGGATACTTCTCAAAGCAGGTCAATGTGGCCTTTTTGGAACACACCGGCGAAGTGATTATTTCAGCCGACATCGGCCGCGCCAGAAGACCGCTTTTGATCGTTGAAAACGGTCAGATTCTCGTCACGGAAGAACACCTTGAAAAATTAAAAACCGGCGAATTGAGCTTTGAAGATTTGGTCGACCTCGGCCTGATTGAATATCTCGACGCCGAAGAAGAAGAAAATGCTTATGTCGCGCTTCGCGAAAGAGAATTAAACGAGCGCCACACCCACATGGAACTCTCGCCCGACTTAATCCTGGGTATCTGCTCCGGTATGATTCCGTATCCGGAACACAATGCAGCCCCGCGTTGTACAATGGGCGCGGCCATGATTAAGCAGTGTATCGGCGTCTCAACAGCGAATCACAAGCTCAGACCCGACACGCGCGCAAACATTCTGCACTACCCGCAGCGTGCCATGACCTACACACAGACCTGCGAGTCCATCGGTTTCGATGACAGACCCGCCGGCCAGAACTTCGTTGTCGCCATTCTCTCTTACGAAGGCTACAACATTGAAGACGCGCTCGTTTTCAACAGAGGTTCTATTGAAAGAGGTCTCGGGCGCAGTCACTTCGTTCGTACGTTCGAAGGCGAAGAACGCCGCTACCCCGGCGGTCAGGAAGACAAATTCGAAATTCCCGACTCCGAATACCGCGGTGCCAGAAGCCCCGAAGCGTATGCCGAACTCGACGAAGACGGTTTGGTCAACCCCGAAACATATGCCGCGCCGAATGCGGTTCTCATCGGTAAAACCAGCCCGCCCCGTTTCCTTGAAGAAAACACAGGCGGTCTTGATTCCGGTTTCAGCCAGCAGAGACGTGAAAGTTCCGTTACCATGCGCTCCAACGAAAAAGGTATCGTTGACAACGTTATTTTAACGGAATCCATTAACGGCACAAGACTGGCCAAAGTCAAAGTCAGAGACGAGCGTATCCCCGACATCGGTGACAAGTTCGCTTCCAGACACGGTCAGAAAGGCGTTATCGGCCTCAAAGTCAACATCGCCGACATGCCGTTCTCCGAATCCGGTTTATCACCCGACTTGATGATTAATCCGCACGCGATTCCTTCCCGTATGACGGTGGGACACGTTCTCGAAATGATCGGCGGAAAAGTCGGTTCCATGGAAGGACGCCGCATTGACTCGACAGCTTTCTCCGCCGCCGAAGAAAACGGTGACGATGAAGACAAGCTCAGAGCAACGCTTCAGACCTACGGCTTTGCCCACACCGGCAAAGAAGTGTTCTATGACGGCGTGACCGGCAAAATGATTCCGGCAGACGTTTTCGTCGGCGTCATTCTCTACCAGAAACTCCACCACATGGTCACTTCAAAAATGCACGCCAGATCCCGCGGTCCCGTTCAGGTGCTTACCAGACAGCCGACGGAAGGACGTGCCCGCGAAGGCGGTCTGCGTTTCGGTGAAATGGAGCGTGACGTTTTGGTCGGCCACGGCGCTGCGATGTGTCTCAAAGAAAGATTATTGGAAGAGTCCGACAAGGATGAAGAGTATGTCTGCAGCAGCTGCGGTATGATTGCCACATTTGACAGACAGCGCAACATGGCGGTCTGCCCCAACTGCGGTGCCGACACCGACATTTACCTTGTTGAAATGAGTTATTCCTTCAAGCTCCTGCTTGATGAAATTAAATCCCTCGGCGTTGCGCCGAGAATGGAACTTGAGGATGCGGTGTAATCATGATATCAAGAAGAGTTCAGCAGATCCCGAAAAGAATTTCGGCCATTAAATTCGGTTTACTTTCTCCGAAAGAAATCAGAAACATGAGCGCAACCAACGTCATCACCGCAGACACTTACGACGAAGACGGTTTTCCGATTGAAATGGGTCTCATGGACACCCGTCTCGGTGTGATTGACCCGGGATTGAAATGTAAAACCTGCCACTCCAAGGCAGGCGAATGTCCCGGCCACTTTGGCCACATCGAATTGGTCGTTCCGGTCATTCACGTCGGTTTTAACAAAACCATCCGCAAGCTGCTTCGTTCCATTTGCTGCAACTGCAGCCGTTTGCTTTTAAACGACGCGCAGAAAGACGATTATTTGGCGCAGCTTGCCGCGGTCATTGATATCGGTCACATGCCCGATGATTTGATCAACGAAGTCTACAAAGAAGCCGCCAAAGTCAAAAAATGTCCGTACTGTGACGCCGATCAGAATGATATTAAATTCGAAAAGCCGACCGAATACATCGAAAACGGCGAGCGTTTAACGCCGACCGAAATCCGCGACCGCTTTGAGAATGTTCCGGACGAAGACATCCGCGTCATCGGCATGGATCCCGAAAACGCGCGTCCCGAATGGATGATTTTAACCGTTCTGCCGGTGCCGCCGGTAACGGTTCGACCGTCCATCACACTCGAATCCGGTCAGCGCAGTGAAGATGACTTGACGCACAAGCTTGTCGATATTATCAGAATCAATCAGAGATTCCAGGAAAACAGAGACGCAGGCGCTCCTCAGCTCATTATCGAGGACTTGTGGGAACTCTTGCAGTACCACGTGACCACGTTCTTTGACAACTCCGTCTCAGGCATTCCGCCGGCCAGACACAGATCCGGCCGCCCGCTCAAGACGCTTTCCCAGCGTTTGAAAGGAAAGGAAGGCCGTTTCAGAGGCAGTTTGTCAGGCAAGCGTGTCAACTTCTCCGCCCGTACCGTTATTTCTCCGGATCCGGATTTGAGCATCAACGAAGTCGGCGTGCCGCTTCCGATCGCGCTTATTTTAACCATTCCGGAACACGTGACCGAACGCAACATCGACTTCCTCAAAGAACACATCCGCCGCGGTCCGGTCAACTATCCGGGCGCGAACTACGTCATTCGTTCCGACGGCGGCCGTATCAAAATTACGGACATCAATGTGGAAGATTTGTGTGAGAAACTCGAATACGGTTGGATTGTCGAAAGACATCTCCGCGACGGCGATGTCGTTCTCTTCAACCGTCAGCCGTCTTTGCACAAGATGAGTATTATGGCGCACAGCGTCAAGGTTCTCGACGGCAAAACTTTCCGTATGAATCCGGCGGTATGCCCGCCTTATAACGCTGACTTCGACGGTGACGAAATGAATATGCACGTGCTGCAGACTGAAGAAGCCCGCGCCGAAGCAAAAATCTTGCTTCAGGTTCAGGAAAACATCCTGTCCCCGCGTTTCGGCGGTCCGATTGTCGGCGGTATTCACGACCACATTTCCGGTATGTTCCTTTTGACAAGAAAAGACAATCCTGTCACGAGCCGCATCAACAAAGACGATGCGCTCGACTTGCTCAGAAAGACGGACATCCGTGAATTGCCGGCGCCCGCAGGCATTGACAGCAACGGCGAAGAATACTGGACCGGAAAACAGATTTTCAGTCAGATTCTGCCCGAAGGCCTGAACATTTCATTCTCCTCCAATGTCGGTACAAAAGTCATGGAAGAAGACTTGAAGAACGACGCTTATGTCGTCATCGAAGACGGTGAGCTGATTGCCGGAACAATCGATGAAACAGCTATGGGCGCGTTTAAGGCTCAGATTTTGGACACGATTATTAAAGAATACGGCACAACCCGCGGCGCGCAGTTCGTTGACGATGTCACGAAACTTGCGATTCGCGCGGTCATGAGAACGGGTCTGTCATTCGGTATTGCCGATGAAGACATCCCCGAAGAAGCCAAGATTCAGATTGATATGGTTTTGACAACCGCCGAAGAAGAAGTTCAGAAGCTCATTCAGGCTTACAAAGACGAAGAGCTCGAACCTTTGCCCGGAAGAACGCTTGACGAAACCATTGAAATGCGTATCATGCAGGAACTCGGCCGCGCCCGTGACAAGTCCGGTAAGATTGCCGACGCGCACATGGGTCTTGAAAATCCTGCCGCGATGATGGCCCGCTCCGGTGCGAGAGGTTCGATTTTGAACATCACGCAGATGGCGGCTTGTGTCGGTCAGCAGGCTGTTCGTGGTGCCCGTATCAACAGAGGCTACCGCGGCAGAACTTT
Source organism: Methanimicrococcus hacksteinii (assembly GCF_032714515.1). Lineage (NCBI taxonomy): Archaea > Methanobacteriati > Methanobacteriota > Methanomicrobia > Methanosarcinales > Methanosarcinaceae > Methanimicrococcus > Methanimicrococcus hacksteinii. The sequence continues at coordinate 60,614 of NZ_JAWDKC010000003.1, forward strand.
GCCGCACTTTGAGCGCGGCGATTTGGGTGCCGATGCGCACGGTTTCGTGAAGTCCAGCTACAAGAGCGGGTTGAACCCGACGGAATACTTCTTCCACTCCATCGGCGGCCGCGAAGGTTTGGTCGACACGGCTGTTCGTACGTCTCAGTCCGGTTATCTCCAGCGCCGTTTGGTCAGTGCTTTGCAAGACTTGGAAGTTCAGCCCGACTACACGGTCCGTGACACGCGCGGCGTGATTGTGCAGTTCATTTACGGTGAAGACGGTATTGACCCGACGAAGAGTGACTTCGCAAAGCCCGAGGCTGTTCACCGTATTTTCAGAAACGTTACCGGAAAGGAGGTCTGATTATGGCGAAATTAAAAGAAGCTGAAATTCAGGCAATGATTCAGGATTTACCGCTTCCGAAAAACATCTTGAAGACAATTCATGAAGATGCGATTGAAACGGGTGTGACGGAAAAGGAAATGCAGGAAGTCATTGATCGTGTGATGGTCGGCTACAAACTCTCTCAAATCGAAGCGTGCGACGCGGCCGGTGTGGTTGCGGCGCAGTCGATCGGGGAACCGGGTACGCAGATGACCATGAGAACTTTCCACTACGCCGGTGTGGCTGAAATTAACGTTACGCTCGGTTTGCCGCGTTTGATTGAAATTGTGGACGCGCGTAAGATTCCGAGTACGCCGACGATGACGATTTATTTGAGAAACAATAAAGAACTGGTTGACGAAGACGGGAAAGCCGATTATGCTTTTGATCGTGACAAAGCTCAGGCGGTTGCCTGGGAAATTGAAGCGACCAAGATTGACCATATCGCGTCTGTCACAACCGACTTGGCGCAGATGAAAATCGTCATTAATGTGAATGAAAAGGCGATGAACAAAAGAAATATGGTCTTTATGGAAATCGCCGAGAAGTTCAAGGATAAGATTCCGGACGCAACGGTTGAAGTCAGCGAGGAAAACTTCCAGATTGACTTAACACCCAAGGATCAGCGCTACCGCGACTTGCTCCAGCTGACGAAGAAAATCAATGACATCACGTTAAAAGGCATTGAAGACATCAAGCGCGTCGTTCTCAGAAAAGGCAGCGACATGGACGAATATGTTTTGTACACTGAAGGTTCGGCTTTAAAGGATATCATTCCGATTCCCGGCGTTGATATGTCAAGAACAACGACAAACAATGTCAGTGAAATTTTCTCCGTTTTCGGTATTGAAGCGGCGAGAAACGCAATTATCACGGAAGCAACAAACACGCTGCGTGAGCAGGGTTTGAATGTCGATATCCGCCACATTATGCTTGTGGCTGATTTGATGACGAGCGACGGTGAAGTGAAACAGATCGGCCGTCACGGTATTTCAGGCGAGAAGGCCAGTGTTTTTGCAAGAGCGGCTTTCGAAGTGACTGTCAATCACTTGCTTGACGCGGGTATGCGCGGCAATGTTGACGATCTTCAGGGTGTCACTGAAAACGTTATTGTCGGCCAGCCGATTAAAATGGGTACCGGCGACATTCGTTTGATTGCCAAAACCATCGACCCCAACGACCCGAACCTTGCCAAACCTCCCGAAAAAGTGGCTGCAAGAACCCGGTCCCAAAAGAACGCCGCCGACAAAGCGGAACTTGCGGGCGCGGGATCCGCCGTTAAAGTTTCTTCGGAGGATTTGCTTGAAGCCGAAACCGCTTCATCCGATGATTATGAAGAAGTCGAAGGCGATTACGATAAAAACGACATTCCCGACGCCGAAGAAATCGTAACGGAACCGGCCGTCGAAGGTGAAGAAGAACCCAAGAAAAGAAGAGGAAGACCGCCGAAAGCAAAAGCGGAAAGTGAAGAGTAATCCTCTTCATTTATTTTCTTTCTTTCATTCTTTTTTCTTTTTCATTTTTTTTGTTTTTTTACTTTTACTTTTTTATTTTTCGATTAAAAACGGATTCGGGTTTTGATTTATTTTTTAAATGTGTGCGGCTCGCGCGCGGACGCAGCTGTGAATGCTGACAGTACAAACGGCGGCGGCAGCAAACAGGCCGGCAAGTCTGCAACTGTCTTATGAAATCGGCAAGGTAGCTGTGCAAACGGAAACAGTAAGGTAGCAGCGGCAAACGGAAACAGTAAGGTAGCAACGGCAAACGGAAACAGTAAGGTAGCAGCGGCAAACGGAAACGGCAAGGTAACAACGGAAACGGAAACGGCAAGGTAATCTGTGCCCACGCTCGCGTAGCGAGCGGATGTGCTAAAAATGAGATGATGCATATGGAAACGCTGACCTGTCGGCGCACAATCATTTTTGAACGCTGGCTGCCGGCACACAATCATTTTTGAATGTTGACCTGTCGGCACACAATCATTTTTGAATGTTGACCTGCCGGCACACAATCATTTTTGAACGCTGACCTGCCGGCACACAATCATTTTTGAACGCTGACCTGTCGACACCCAATCATTTTTGAACGCTGACCTGCCGGCACACAATCATTTTTGAATGTTGACCTGCCGACACCCAATCATTTTAGAACGCTGACCTGCCGACACCCAATCATTTTAGAACGCTGACCTGCCGACACCCAATCATTTTAGAATGCTGACCTGTCGTACGCAATCATTTTTGAACACAGTCGGATTGTGCAAAAACAATTCTTTTCAAATGTCATTTTTTATTTTGTGAATTTTAAATCTGTTCTGTCATAATAAAAATTATATATTTCTAAAATTATTTATTTTTAGCATTTTTTACACACAATAAAATGCAGCAAAAACTAAAATCAAAAACTAAAACAAAAAACCAAAAACAAACAGGAAAAATAATTATGGGACAAGATCTTGACAGAACTTTTGACAAAGAATGTGTTTTTACCAAATCTGCAGATGAAAACAAAGTGACCGGCATTTTAAGCGTTTCTGTGGATATTGATAACGAAACCGCCGTTTCGATGAACGGCGCCCGCGTGGTTTCGCCTTTCATTCCCGGCATTCAGTACATTCATTTGGAGCGGAACAAAGGAATCATTTACGATTACAAAATTCATGTTTACGGTGCCTGCCCGAACGAACACAAAAGCATGGATCTTTTTTTCAAAGACGGGGAAGGCAAAGTTCACAAAATGAACATTTGGTCCGAGTCCGATAAATGGCACACGGAAAGATACAACAGCGACAAACCCGAAATTACGGAAATTACTTGGGAATTCAAGTAATTTTAGAAATCAAAAAATGAATCAACAATTCAAACATTCGTTATTTCAAAAACGGCAAACAGAAAAATATCTGCCGTTTTTGTTCTTTACTTCTTTTTTCATTTTAGTTCAAAATATTTTTACCATTTATTGTATCTGATTCTCTCAGGCTTGAACCGGTCAACCGTTTCGGGTTCTTTTTCGGGCCAGCCGATAATTGTAAATGAATACGGAATCACGTTTTCGGGCAAACCGCACATTTTGACAAATCCTGCCATCCTGTCTTCGCGCGGGTAAACGCCCGTCCAAACGGCGCCGAGGCCGGCCGCATGAAGCGCAAGCAGCAAATTTTCTGTCGCCGCGCCCAAATCCTGCGGGAAAAATCCTTCCGCGACATCGTAATCTTTGTTGTAACAAATCAAAACTCCGGCGGGCGCGCCTTTTGCCATTCCCGCATGCGGGCTGAACGACGGAATTTCATTCATCAATTCCGTTTTGTCGACAATAATAAATTCCCACGGCTGCTGATTCCGGGCAGACGGCGCAAACATCGCCGCTTTGACCGCTTCTTCAATCAATTCCCTCGGAACCGGTTTGTTTTGATATTTCCGAACGCTTCGGCGTGTTAAGAGTGCTTCCATTGTGTCCATTTCTTTTTCTCCTTGTAAATTATTAAACGTATATTGTTTTTGAGATTTTAATTGTTATTGTTATTGTTGTTGTTACCGCCGTTTTCATTTCATTGAATTAAAATCCGGGTCAGGGTCTTTGATGTTATTTTAATTTGTGCAGCTCGCGCGCGGGCGGCGGCAGGCGGCGGCAGCGGCAAACGGAAACCTGTAGGTAATCTGTGCCCACGCTCGCGCAGCGAGCGGATGTGATAAGAATAAGATGATACATACGGCAGCACAGTCTGTAATCAAGTCGTTGGTGAAGACGGCCGGTAAAACAAAATAAAACAAAATAAAACAAAATAAAACAAAATAAAACAAAATAAAGAAAATAAAGAAAATAAAAGAAAATAATATTTCAATTTTTGAAACAAAATTTCATTTTTTCAACAATAAGGTTTAAAAAGAATCCGTCTCTTTATGAGATGCTGTTTTTCAAAATACAGAAAAATAATAAAAATAATAGTTTCTTTTTCAATATGCGAAGGTTGCCGAGTGGTCAAAGGCGGCAGGTTCAGGGCCTGTTCGTGTAGACGTTCGTGGGTTCAACTCCCATCCTTCGCACTTTTCTCAATTTTTGAATGTTGATTTTGTTTCAATTTTGTTTTAATTTTGATTTCAATTCTGATTTCAATTCTGATTTCAATTCTGATTCAATTCTGATTTCCGCTTTATTCTTTTTACTTTTCAGCGGTCATATTTAATAAAAACATTTTTATTTTAAAGAATTAATTTAATAATTGCAGTTCTCTTTGAACTTCTTAATTGTTAAATTTTAAAAACAAAAATAAAATTAAAATCAAAAATAAAATCATAATTTAAATCATAATTTAAATCTAAATTAAAAAACAAAAAAGGTGTTTTTATGAGCACAAATTCCCGTAAATTTGACTGGCTTTCGTTTCTGATCGGTATTCTCTTAATCCTGGCAGCACTCATCGCTTTTTCCGATACGGCCGGAAGCTTGGCCGGAATTGCCATTTTTATCGGTATTCTGGCGGTTGTCGGCGGCGTCATCGAACTTTATTCCGGCTGGCAATTGCATAAATTGGAACTCGGCGGCACATGGACGATGGTTTTAGGCATTATTAACGTTTTAATCGGTTTGTTTATTTTATTCAATATCAAATCCAGCGTCATTGCGCTGCCTTACGTCTTTGCGGTCTGGTTTATTATTGATTCCGTCTTAAGCCTGCTGAATCTCGATTTGGCCAAAGCCGTCAGCAAATCCTATTACTGGTTAAAAATCATTATCAGTGTTTTCGGTATCGCAATCGGTATCCTTTTGATCTTCAATCCGGTCGTTTCGGCCTTTACGCTTGCGTTTTTGGTCGGATTCTATTTCCTGATCTTCGGTATCCTGTATATTGTCAAAGCTTTCTGATAAATTGAGCCGAATCTTTAACTGAATAATAATCCGAATGCAAAAAGAATATTTGAAAATTTTAAAAATTTTAAAAATTTTATTTTCAATAAAAATGTATAACTTCATGATTTCGCAGTCATGAAGTTCAAACACTTTTTCATTTTTCACACGTTTAATCAAAAACAGAGTGCTTTAATCCGGATAATATTCTGTCATTCATTTCGGGATTTTTCAAGCCGATTTTTGAAAACACATGCGATAATTTTTGCTTTTTTGAAGCGGAAAGTGCTGCCGGATCTTCGGAAAATTCCGAATCGTAAGCATACATCACTGCTCCGGCAATACCGACTGAGATATTTTTAAAATCAATGTTTGCCGAATCACATAATTCGGCTGCGCCAATCAGCCTTCCGCCGGGCTGCAGTTTTCTGTAAGGCTCTCTCGCGACTCTTGATATCGGATCGCACAGCAATTGATCGGAGAAGCGTTCGATTTCTTTTGCGGCATACCATTCTAAAAATGCGGGATTGTTTTTGTTTTCGCTTTTTAAAGCATTCAGCATTTCATTCATCGAACCGATGACGATTTCACGTAATTCCGGATGTTCCATTACTTCATGCAGATATTTCAGTCCGCGCACGGCGCCCAAATAGGCGGCGATGCAATGCGGCGTGTTGTGTAAAAATAATTTCGCTTTCCATTCTTTGTTTAACAGTTCGTCGGCGCTGATGTATTCAATGTCGCCGTCAAGTTTTTCCGCTCTCTCATCAACGAAGAAGAGGCCGTCTTCGGTGTGCACTGCAAGCGGGTCACGCAGTAAATTTTCATCCGAGGCCGTATTTGAAGCAATTACATCGGGAATTGCAAAATAAATCTGATCGCTGCCGATTTCTGCGCGCAGTATTTCAACGGCTGCAGGATCGTTTTCACATAATATGATTGGACAGGAAGCACCTTTTACGGCGTTTGCAGTCTTTTTCACATTGTCCGGGCCGACGGCGATGAAAATTGCGGAAAGAGTGTTGTAATCTGCGGCTTTGAACTCGGAAATTAAATTAGCCCCGTGTGCGCGTACAAATTTTTCTTCCAATTTGCCGTTGTGCGATTTAAAAGCCAAAAAACCGCCGTTTTTGTTCATGCCGTCAATGATTTTCGGATTACTGTCAATAAAAATGAAATCGTATTTTTCCGTGTTTATTTTCCACGGCAGAAATCCGCGTCCGATTGCGCCTGCGCCGATGACGGCAATCATTTCTTTATTGCTCATATGAATCCTCTTTTCATATCGGTGATTCAAAATGTCAAAGTTATTGATGGATCGGCTCGTAAGTATATTTTCTTGAAAATCCGGACAGCATGCTGACGCTTTCGATTAAATCATCGCAATAAGTTTCGTAATCGGGACGGTCCGATATGTTTGAATCCATTGTGTACCCGCGGACGGCGCCGTTAATGATAATTGCCAGGGATTTCGGATTCATTCCGGGAAAACCGCCTTTTCTTTGAACGGCTTCCAATATTTTTTCCAAAAGTTCCGTTTCGTCGTTTCCGAAAAGTTTGTAGTAAGGAATTCCGTTTTCATTGCGCGCGTTGTAAATGATTTCCATCAGTGCTTCGTTTTCCTGCCGGCGTTCTTCGGAGTAGGCCAGGCAGGCGCGAATGTAAATATAAAGCATTTCTAAAGGCGTTTCGGCTTTGGCGACTTTTTCGTGGACGTAATTTTCCTGTTTTTGAAGCAGCGAAACACGCAATGTTTCAATGAGCTCTTTTTTTGTCGGGAAATAATATGAAATCAAAGCGGTGCTGATGTCGGCGCGGCGGGCAATTTCTGCAAGACTTGTTCCGGTGTATCCGGTTTCAATCAAGGTCAGAGCGGCGGCATCTAATATTTGTTCTCTTCGAAGGCCGGCAATAATTGAATTTTGGGAGGATCCTTTTCGGTCCGTTATTTTTCCCGTTTCTCCGATTTCTTCGAAGTTTTCCGAATTTTCGCTGTTCATTTTATCTTTTCCTTTAAATTTCCGATTTTATTTCTCTTTGTTTTTACCGATATCGTTTTTGTTGATTTTGATTTATTGTTCAACATTTTGAATGAATAGTAAATTTATTAAATGATTGTTTAATTATTTAAATTTACGTTCAAAAATTGATTCATTTTGATTTTTCGGAAAAATTAATATGAACAAAATTCCTTTAGAATTGTGTTTTGATTTCGGATTTATTTCGAAAAAACAGATTCAATCTTGAATTATTCTTGAATTATTATTGAATTTATTATTGCCATTCCTATTATTTTCAAGTCTCTCGGTTGTGAAAATTCATGAAGCATCATTTCCGCCAATTTCTCCGCGCGCACCGCGACAGTTTAACACGAGAAGAAGTTGCCGAAAAAAGCGCGCGGATTACGGAGGCGCTGATCTCTTCGGATCTGTTTGAAAAAAGCGGCTCTTTATTTGTTTATCTCGATGTCGGAAATGAAGTCTGCACGCGTCCGCTGATTGAACATTGTTTCCGAATCGGAAAGCCTGTTTTTGTTCCGGTGACAAAAGACGGCGGCATGTTCTTTTCGGAAATTCGGGATTTTTCTAATTTCGTTCCGGCCGCTTTCGGTATTCCGGAGCCGGCAAATCCGATTTTGGCGGAACCGGATGAAAATTCTTTGTTTGTGATTCCGGGCGTCGGTTTTGATAAAAACGGTAACCGTGTCGGATACGGGGCGGGCTTTTACGACAAATACTTACATTGCCGCAGCTTCATGCATTTGGTCGGCGTCTGTTTTGAAATTCAAATAGCGGATGAGCTTCCAGCGGAAGAAACGGATGTCTCCATGGACTCGGTATTGACGGAAACGGAATGGATTATTGTCGAAAAAGAGTGACGGTCATCGGACTTTAAAACTTTTAAAAATCGATTGCGTGTCATACATTATATTCGGTGTATTATTCTTTTTTTTCTGTCTTTTTATTTGTTTTGAGTTATTCGAAACACCTATGTTTCGCGTCGAAAATCTATCAAAAATATCGTGCTGTTCGGTTGCATTTTTTTGCAATAGTTTTATATACTATTATGGATTTATATAGCTTTACGCATAGTAACGTTTAGCATATCATAGATGTTTGGATTTCAAGAAAATTTTGATATTTTTAACATTTTTTATATGCTAGGTTTTGCTTAATTTCGGCTGCCATTGTTGTTATTCGCATTAATTGATGCCGCAGCCAAAAACGCCACACTTTCAATTATCTACGCCACACCTATCAAATCTTATCTGTCGGAAATTTCAAAAGGGATGTTTAAAACTCACTTTAATTTTTTTGACAGCCGATTGGAAGGTACCAAGTTTCAAGAAAACGATGTATAAATTTCACACATATACACAATTCAAAGAGGTTTTCGTACATGCAGTCTATCATTCAAGAAGCATTAAAATACTCCGAACAGGAAAAATCAGTTGCACAAGCAGACGGCGATTCCGGTTTTGACGAATTCGGCCAGCCCCGTATCGTCATTGTCGGTTGCGGCGGTGCAGGAAACAACACAATTAAGCGTCTTTACAACATGGGTGTTGAAAACGCTGAAACCATTTGTATTAATACTGACAAGCAGGATCTTGACAGAACCCGCGCTGACAAAAAAATCTTGATTGGTAAGACTCTCACAAGAGGCCTCGGAGCAGGCGGTTACCCCGAAATCGGCAGAAAAGCAGCCGAACTTGCCCGCGGAACTCTTGAATCTGTTTTAAAAGACGCTGACCTCGTTTTCGTCACAGCCGGTATGGGCGGCGGAACAGGTACAGGTGTCGCGCCTGTCGTGGCCGAAGTTGCCAAAGAACAGGGCGCAATCGTTATTGGTATGGTTTCCAGTCCCTTTAAAGTGGAAGGATCCCGTTCCCAGAAAGCACAGGACGGTATTGAAGCTTTAAGAAAGGCTGCCGACACTGTCGTTATTTTGGACAACCAGAGACTTTTGTCTCACGTCCCCAACCTCCCGATTGACCAGGCACTTTCCGTTATGGATCAGATTATCGCTGAAACCGTTAAAGGTCTCACCGAAACAATCACGGAATATTCTCTCATCAACCTCGACTACGCCGATGTCCGCGCCACAATGGGCTGCGGCGGAATTGCGGTTATGATGGTCGGCGAATCCAAGAACCAGAACAAGAGCCAGGAAGTCGTCAAAGCGGCGCTCAACCACCCGCTTCTCGACGTTGACTACCGCGGCGCAACCGGATGTCTCATCCACATTACCGGCGGTCCCGACATGAGTCTCCAGGAAGCCATGGAAATCGGCGAACAGTTAACTTACGAAATCTCAAATGAAGCAAAAGTCACAATCGGTGCCCGTGTTCTTGAAGAATACGAAGGCCGTGTCAGAGTGATGGCAATTATGACAGGCGTTCAGCAGAAAGCCGGCGGTTTTTCCGCCACGCCTTCCGTGAACACTGCCTCCGTCAGAAACAAGGATGTCAATCTGTCTGCTTCCAGAGGCGACATCATTGATTTCATCTAAAAACAAAAAAACAGTCAAAGATGTGTAAATGCTTGTGTCATTTACATTTCTTTCCTTCTATCTCTGTGTTTAATTTTTTTCATTTTTTATTTTTTTCATTTTTTTTAACCTCTTTTTTTCGGACTTTGAACCGTGAATTTATTTTTTCTTTTGAAAGGTTTATTTATGCCTTTAATCATTACTGAATTATGAAAATCCTTGTTGTTACCGGCCGGCTGGCGGAGGCTGCCGTCAGGAAAGCGTCTCTTGATTCGGCGGATGTTTTGGTTTTGCCGATTCCGGTTGCGGCATTGATTACGCCTCAGAAATTGATAACGGGTTTTTCGGCTTCGGAATTTTCCGAAAACACGTATGATGCGGTTTTGGTCTCGGGTTTTTCCAAGTTTAATTTCTCAAAAGCGGAAGATGCCGTCGGAAGCCCGATTTATTTGGGGCCGAAACACGCGGCCGACTTAAAAGAAGCTTTATCCGCCCAAGTTTTTTCAAAAACCGTTCCGGCCTGTGAATTGATCCGAAGTCAAAAAAGCGAGAAAGCCGGCGAAATTTTAAGAAAATGCGAAGCGGATGAAATTCCTTCGTTTCATATCGGTTCGATTGGTTCAATTGATTCAACCGGTTATGTTTCAATCGATTCAACCGGTCCGCTCGGTTTTGTTTCAATTAATTCAACCGGCCCGCTCGGTTCTGTTTCAATCGGCGGCAATGCGCGGATGAAAGTTCTGGCCGAAATTGTTGCGGCCGAATCTTTGTCGGAAGAGGCGCTGCGCTCTCAAGTCTTATATTTGATTTCCGAAGGCGCCGACATGATTGATCTCGGCTTTTCGCCGGACGCGGAAGAGTCGGCGGTTTCGTCTGTTTTTTCTTTTGTCAAATCTTTTTGTCCGATTCCGATCAGCGTTGATGCGGGAGAGTTTTTTCAGCTGCGGGCCGGCATTGCAAACGGCGCGGATTTGGTTTTAAGCGTCGACAGCCGGATTTTAAATGAATATGCCGCGCTTCTGTCTTTGAAAGACTACGTGTCGTATCCGATTTTTGACCGGACAGCTTTTGTCGTCATTCCCGACTTGTTTTCCGACGCGAATCGGCTTGAAACGTTGGAGCAAAACATTTCCGCGGCTCGGGCGCTCGGGATCAAAAAGATTATCGCGGATCCGATTTTGTCGCCGCCGGGAAAAGATTTGTTTTCGTCTTTGGTTGATTATTATGAATTTCACCGGCGCCATCCGGATATTCCCGTCCTTTTCGGCGCGGGAAACGTGACCGAATTATTTGACGCGGATTCTGTCGGCATGAACGCGCTTTTGGCGGAACTGGCCGGCGAATGCGGAGCAGCCGTTTTGTTTACGCCGAACGCGAGCGATAAGGGCAAAGGATCTGTCCGCGAATTGAAAACGGCGTCTGAAATGGCGGTTTTAGCAAAGGTCCGCGCCTCGTCGCCGAAAGATTTAGGCGTTGATTTGCTGATCTTAAAAGAAAAACGCAGGCGCCCGGATTTTAATTTGAAATTAATTTCGGAAAGCGGGGCGTTTGACCGGCTTCATCTGCGGGATGCGGAAATCGAAAACCTGCAAAATCAAAGCCGGACCTCGGGAATTGAAAACAAACCCGAAAATAAATCCGAAAACGAATCGACGGAATCAATCAAATCAATCAAACTGAATGAATCGATCGAATCGATTGAATTGGCTGAGTCGGCCGAGACGGCCGAGTCATTCGAATCCGATTTTTTGTCGGGCAAAACTTTGTTTTTGGCGGGCGCGTTAAATCCGGCTTTTTCGGCCGGCACGAAATGGGGCTGGAAATCAGATCCGTCGGGCAATTTTTTAATCGGCGTTCTGTCGGCGGATGTTTTGGCGGATTATTTGATTCAAAACGGGAAACTGCCTGAAAACGGCGCCGAAATTCAAAAATTGAAAACAGTTGAAACGCCCGGGCGCCGCCTGATTCTTGCCGTTCATCAAAAAGCGTTTATTGTCGGGACGGATTCGGCTTTCATGCTCGAGACAATCTTAAACGAAGGATTGATTTCCGAGCTCAGCCACGCCGGTTATTTGGGCCGCGAGCTTCAGAAAGCGGAAATTGCGGTTCTGTTCGGCCGAAGTTATTCGCAGGATGACGTTTTTTAAAATTTCAAACTGTTCTTATTTTTTAGATTTGTTCACCTTGTTCGCCTTGTTCAGCCTTGTTCAACCTCATTCAACTGTCTGAATTTTTGAAGTCTGCCGATTCTTAAAACGATTAAATCTTTTTTAGTATTCTTACTTTTTTCATTTTTATTGTAAGTGGCGCAAGATTTTAATAAGGTAAAATCTATTTTATGGTAATGATTATTATTATCGAATGATTGCTTTTATTATTTTTAGCTCTCTTCTTGCTTTTTTTAATATTATCTTTCCTAAAAATTTTATTTTTAGTAAACTATATATCCTATCAAATCTTTTATTATCTGTATATCAATCTTTGATTGAAAAAACGGTTTATTGACGGCATTGATTATTAACATTGATTATTGGTTATCGAAATCGATTACAATTCAATTACAATGTTAATGATTGTGCCCGCCCAAGGAGTTGAATTAAATGGGTACACATATATGGCTAAAGAAATTTCTAATTTTATTGAGCGCAGCGGCTGTATTGCTGCTGCTCGCAGGATCGGCGGCAGCCGCAAATGACGATTACACAATTGAAGCAACGTGGTCTTCAGGAACATCTGTAGACGCGACTGAAATGCTTCAGCCAAAAAACACAAGCACATTAACATATAAAATTACGCAAACGAATGCGCAATCGGTGCTTTATCTTGTTGTGGATATTAAAGATATTGGAGACGGTACATTTGCCGGCGAAAACTCTCCGGGATTTACAATTTCCGATTATCCTAAAAAAGACCTCAAAAGCGGCAATACTGTAATTGCTAAAATTTCGGGGACATCCTATTCTGCAAACAAAGATAAATTAATCATTCCGATTTCAGACCCGTCAAGTGTTTTTTCGATTGACTTAGTCTTTGAATCAAATGTGTCAAGAGTTTATCATAACGAAACAAATACAATAACGGCACAATTGTACAAAACAGTTGAAGACGGTGTCTATTCAGATCCTGTTTCGAATGAAATGACTGCAACCGTTCAGAACCAATACCCTTACTTGTCTTCCCGCGGCAATTTTATTCTTATGGATCCTTCGGCAATGCCTTCCGGCGCATCTGATATCAATGCCCGTTATGTCTTTTATACAACAACTGAAGGAGATGCAACGCCTGCCGGAAGAAACGGCTCTATTTGGAACGGTTTGGGTGCTCGGGTTATATTTGAAAAATTCACACTTGATTTTTCGAATGTTGAAATTAAAGCAGGTGACATAACTCAAACCTATTCTGAGTGGGATGGTTCATCCCCTGTGAGTTTTTCAGTTCCGAGTCCGGCAATTTCCGGATATAAAACTGAAGTGATTGACAATTCCATCGTTTATACACCAATCAATAAAAATGGTGAAAGTATAACTGACCGTTTTATATGGTGTAAGTATTTCAATTTTTCAATTAATACGACGGGTGCTTTTGTAAGCGGCACATCCGAAAATACACTTCAGAAAAATGCGCCTTATATTGATTTTGAAGGTTTGGAAGTTTCTGCCGTCATGAAAATAAACGGACGCGGTCCGAGTGTAGAATTTACAAATGTTGGTTCTGACCCTGAATCCGTTTCATCAATAGCCGGGGCAACTGACCTTATTACACATTATACGCGCGGTAAATATACAGGTTCTACCACCGAACATACGCTTCGTGCGAATATTATCCGAGCTACGGCATCCTATTCTAATTATACTATGCTTAATTCTGAACAGTATAAAGATGATCCTAATAAAAAACATCTTTACTACCAGGAATTGTTTAAAACAACTTTTACCAATACTTTGGCCGGAGGATCCAACGAACGTGTCAAATTCGCCATTCCTGACGGTATAACTGTTACACATATTCGTCTTCCTTCAAGTGAAACAACGGATCAAATTCAATTTTCTGCTATTTCAATTTATGACTATGAAATTGAAGATTTTGTTCTCATTGATACAACTGTTTCTAAAACTCACAATTTAAGTGATATTGATGTAGAATTCAAACCCGGAGAGGATGTCATTTTAAAAATTGACGGTTTGGTTCGAATATTTTCAAATCCGCAAGGTTCTGTCAGTTATAACCCTGACTATACAATTTCTTTCGTCGGAACAACGAATGAAACAGCAGGCCAAAATGGGGCTCCTTTACGTTTTGAAGTTTTTAAAATCAATGATATAGATGATACCGAAATTCCATTGACAAATTCTACTGTTTATGCAAATGACGACTATATCGTTATGCCTTACGTGACTACTTCAAACTTTTTGAGTTCTGATTTAAAAGGTTCATCTGTTCCGACAATGCTGAGCCGCGGGGATGAATTCTATATGTATACAAACCTTGCAACTTCTCGTTATCCTTATTACTCGACACTTCGAAGTGATCCGGAAACTTACAATGGAATCTTTTCAAATCCTGTTGTTTATTTCAGCGTTCCCGCCGGTTTAGAGGACCTTACTCCGATGCTTGTCGATAACAACGGAAACGAAATTACCGATCTTACTGATGTCCGAGGTCATCCTGTTAGTTTTACCAAAATTGTTCATGAAAATGCAGGTTTGTACAAAAACGGCAAATTAATTGAAGTTAAATTCCATCTGGATGAAAATGCAGAGCTTGATGATGAACTTAAAAAGCTTAAATTAAGCAAAGATGATCAATTCTGGATTACCAATGTCAATCCTACAGATTATGATGGGCGCAGAGTCATTTTGCCGGTTAAAGTTCCTGAATTCTCCGATAAAACACAGTTTGAATTTGGTGCTCAAAGTGTTTTGGTTTCCACTTGGGAAGATGTACGGGCTTTAACAAGTTCGTCCGGTGGTCGTAATTACGCATTCACTGAAGCTTTCCTCATTTCGGAGAAATATTATACTTCCGGTATGTCCGGTGTCTATCATAACGGCGTTGTATCTCGAACTGTTTCAGTTCAAACAGAAACATCAGCGATAGCTTCTGTCGGTGTTAAGACCGGAACAGATCAATATTCTTATTACAACCCTCAAATTGAAGATTCATACCCGACTTTAAAAGCAGGCAGCAGTAATGAAGAATTTAAGCTTTACTTCTACAACGGTCTTGGCGAGTCTATTGCGGATTCCGTTCTTTACTTTATCTTGCCGAATTACATTGATGAAGACGGAGACAAAATCTGGGGTACCGCATTGAATTCATTTTCATCTTTCGGCGACTTGATTGACAATTCAAAATACATGGAGTATTCAGATTTAGATTATACAATCTATTATACGACGCATGATTTTGGTTCAAACATCGGAAGTTATGATTTGGAAGATATGGAAGACAATGTTGCCTGGATTGTGATTACTGAAGGTGAGTTTTCATTAATTGAATGGGACAAAATTACAGCAATAAAATGTGAATTTGATGACATTAAAGAAAACGGTAAGTTCACTTTAAAACTGCCTTTCAATTTGCCGGCTGTTTCCGGTAAGGTCAAATACGATCAAGAGGCTGTCGGCCAGACACTTTATAGTATTAATAATGACATCTCTTCAAAGTCCGGATTGACGGCAGCTGTTAAGTTATCCGAATCTGATAAACCGATTATTCGTACATACGAAGGCGATGAAATCAAAGAGTTCAGCAATAATTATGCTGTCGATTACTTGGACAATGCTGCAATCCCTGCATGGTATCAGGTTGTAGCTTTGGATGATTTCACTTCGGGTATAGAATTATCAGAGGTTTCTGTTAAATTTAAAGACGGAGATGTCGGTGTTGATCTTGATTTCTTCGAGAAAAACACTTATGCGCACAGTGGTTATGCAGACGGAACTAAATACACATATGCTGTGAGCGAAGACCCGCTTGATTATATTAATGCAAGCAACATCGGAACATACACTGTTAAATATACAACAAAAACAGACGGTGACCAAAAATCCGATTCAGTCTCATTTACCATTACGGTTAAAAAAGACAGTTCAACAGTTGTGATAGATACTCCTTCCACTCAAGAAATTTACATGAATATGCCTGTTCCGGATCAAGGATGGGTTAATTATTTCAGTTCTGCTCTTGACGGAATCGGAACAGATATTGGCAACCCTATTTTGCCCGAATCATATTCCGGTGACGGAGACAGCACCACCTTTACATCATCTTCCGTTACTCCTGATACATATTACATGGGTTATTCCTATGCTGATGTTGCAGGAAATGTGAAATATGTGAAAGTTCCGGTTGTTGTCAAATACAAAGATAATTTGAGTATTAATGCAACCGGAGGAAATTCACCGATCAGCGGTTTGGCTGTTAATGTTCTGAGTGTCGGAACAACAGAAGCAGAAGTTTCTGCAGAGTATATCAATGAAAAATATGTTGCTCCTGTTTATGCATCAAAAACAACACCGGATACAATTAAATACAAAATTACTTATTCCGGCATTCCGGTAGGTTTGATTGACGCAAACAACGGTGTCATCGAATCATTGGAAGCTTACAGTTCCACTTCTCCGATTAATTATGATCTGGCGTTGGAACCTGTCAAGATGACGGTTGATTTGAACGATGCTGCAAAATCGGGTGTTAAATACATTTCACTCTATAAAGTTCAGGACGGCGGCGATTCTCTTGTTGAGACAATTGAAATTCAGGGCACTGAAGATCAGATTGTTTTCGATAAAGAGTCCGGCTGGTTTGACGATGAAAAGTATTACATGACAGCCGAATTATATCCGGGATACATTGTTTCCAGCGGGTGTCATTTTGTTGCGGATTCTTCAATCTTGCAGCTGAACACAGACGAGTTTGAGCTTGACAATGATCATGTTGAGTATAAGCTGGATGCAGAGCAATCAACTCTCATTTCAGGAACCGTTTGGAATGATGCAAATAAAGACAGTTTCAAAGACGACCCTGAAATTGAATTCGGAATTGCAGGCGTTACTGTTCAGCTTCTGAAAGAAGGAGATGAACCGAAAGAAACGGTGACCGGCTTGAACGGTGAATACTATTTCATCGGCTTGGATGAAGGCGACTACATTATTCAGGTCTTGGCTCCCAGCGGCTACCAGGCTTCGGATTTCATTGAAGACAGCGACCAGTCTGTTGACAAAGACAACGAACTGAGATCAGAGCTTATCACCTTAGACAGTACCGGACTTTGGGCAGAAAACATCGACGCCGGTTTCTATAAGATTGTCCGCACAAATGAAGGCGGTCCCGGCTACGGCCAGGCACGTGTTGTCAGCGGATCCTCTTCCGGCGGCACACAAGTCATTGAACCCAACGAACCGGAATCCGGTTTCACCAGCCCGATTGATCCGACTGTCATTGTCGAATCAGTCAAAAAGATGCCTTTGTTTGTGATCGGTTTGATTATCCTGGCCATCCTTCTCTTTATCGGATTTTTGGCCTGGAATCAAAAAGAAAAGTTAATTCAGAAGTGATGATTTTTTTCATCTCTTCTTCTTTTTTTATTTTTTTCTTCGGTTTTTTTCCGTTTCTCTCCGTTTTTTCTCCCGCTTTTCCTTTGTTTTTCAAACCAGCTTTTTACAGCAAATCCTTTTTTTCATTATTTGAAAATTCATTTCAAATCGTAAAATTTATTACAAAGTTTTGAATATTAAATAATTTATTAAGTGAATTGATTTCATTCGGATTTTTGGTGGTTTTGTGTGTCGGGAAGCGGTTTTCTTTGACTTTTAAAACTTTTAAAAATTCGTCGTTAAGTATATATATTCTGAAATCTTTTACTGATACAATGATTATTTATTAATCATATAATAAAATGTATTCAATATTGCTGCACTGTTGCAGCACGTTTATTGAATTTTCGGGGATAAAGTTTATGTATGATGTAGTGACCATTCGCTTCGCGCTTCGCGCTTCGCGCGCAGTAAGCAGCAACAGCAACCACTGTGCATAAGCTTCGCTCATCTTCAAATTAATGAAAAAAGTCCTCGACGAAACGTTTACTTTTCTGCTCTGAACTTTTCAAAGTATTTGAAAAACTGTCTTTTTTCCGGACTTCGGTCTGTTTTCAACCTTTGGAAGACTTTCTCAAATGTTTTCAATTCGCATGTTCCCGTTTCGGGCATTTCCGGGCTGAAAGCGTTTGATTTGAACAGAAATTTCACTCCTTTCAACACTCACGTTTTTGTTTTGCAGCCTTTGACCGTTTCCGATAGAGGATTCTATGCCGTTTTCAGCGGTGTCAACTGTTTGCAATTCAAAATAAAAAACGTAACCCAAAAACGATTCAACTCCGCGTCGGCGCAAATCGCGCCGGCGTTTTCCTTAAACTTATCAGCCGTGAGCGACGCGGCTTGAATTTTGGTGCTTATAATGCAAATGAAAATGCAAATTCTTCAAAAATTCGACTGATGTGAGGGAATTTTATGACAAAATTGGTAGAGAAAATTTCTTTTAGAAATATAATGGTTTTAATGAGCGCGGCAATGATATTGCTGATGCTTGCAGGGTCGGCGATGGCCGCCGGATCTTTGACTTCAAAGTGGAGCGACAACAACAACGCTGACTTTGAGTTAAACGAGTCCCGTTCGTTGATTTATACGATCGGATCGCTGCCCGCCGGCACATATGAACTTGAAATTACATTGGCAAACACAGACGGCAGTTATTCTGACTCCGGATTTGAAATCCTCGGTTATACCGGTTCGGATGAAATTCCCGAATCCTATGCCAACATTTTGAAAAAAGAGAATATTGAAATCAGCACGGATAAAATGAAACTGAAATATACGCTTGAAAATCCGGGTTTAATGTCTTTAGATGTTTTAATCTATGCAAACGGCAAACTTATTTATCCCGATGAAGAAGTCCGAATTACCGCCGTTTTGAAGGAAAAAGGCGGCGCTGAAAAAGGCACTGTTGTTCAGTCAATCGCATGCAAATTGCCGACATTCGGTTACTCTTCCGCGTTTTTCCTTTTGAATCCTGCCGAAATGCCGATTTGGTCAGTTGTAACAAATTTAATAAACGTCAGTTACAGACCTGCCACAGACGCTACGGGTAATCTTTATACGACACGCGGTATGACCGTTCCTGTTAAAGATTTAACCTTGGACCTTTCAAATGTTAAAGTCAAATATTACGATTCTGTTGCAGATGTTATGGTGACGGATACATATGCGAATTTAATCGCTGCTTCCAGACGGGCTGTTGACCCCGTTGAGTCACCCGTTGAATTTTTGGATAAAGCCGGGAATCCTCTCGGTGATGATAATAAACTTGTTTTAGGAGATATGGTTAATTTTCATGCCAATTCATTTCATTATTTCTCTTTTAAAATAAATGAGAATTTTACAAATAACGGAGATACAGCACCGGAAATTATCTTTGTTGAAACTGTAAACGGTAAAAGAATTGATTATATACAAGTCAGCGGCGATCTTTCCGTCAACCGCGGAAAAGGAATCTACCAATTCGGAAGTACATTATTCAATCCTGTCACTTCACCGGCAAACTTGAAAGGATCGACTGATACAAAAGTTTGGGTTCGCCCGTTAGCAGGCATTTTGTCAAACTCCGTTCAGTACGGCGTTACTCCTGATGACCCGAGAGCTCATCTTTATACTCAGGATTTGTTTAAAGTACAAATTACCGACAGTACACGAGACGGAAGTGATATGGTCGTTACAGTCACATTGCCCGACGGCGTCAACATTACCCATATGAGACTCCCTCGCGAGACTGTTAGAAATAATGATGTACAATACGACTCCATAAAAATTTACGATAACGTTTCAGGCAGTTTCAAACCTATGAGTAACTATATTTCTTCATCTCACAGTTCCGACACAGCTTATTTAGTCAATTTTACGGAATACGGATTCGATCCTGTCTTTACAGATAACGGAGAACGTGTTATTCAGTTCGAATTCGAAAAATTCTTAAAAACACGGCTGGCATTGTCTTCAGCGGATGCCTTCACTGCAACAAACGGTCTGACTTTCATCGGAACAACAACGAATGTAAAGACGGATGGAAGTGCAAAAGTTAAAGTTGAAACCAGCACAGGCGCTTCAAATGAGTCCGCTCTTTCTATGGTGACGACACCTGATAAATATCCTTTGACAAGTTACATCGGCGGAAAAGGCCGGGAACTTTTGGTTAACAATGATGCCGCTCGTTCAGCCATCACTTCTCCGATGCTCAAAGGAGAAACATATATTCTTCGTACAAACTTTTCCACATCAAGTTATCCGTATTATTCGGCCCACAGAACGGATCCGTTATCCCCTTCACCGACAAATACGCTTTCCAACCCTGTCGTTTATTTCAGTTTGCCGAAAGGTTTTGCTGCAGGAACGCCGACGATTACATACAATGGGGTAAGCACAGATCTGAAAGATATTCAAAATCCAAACCGCAGCTTGACTTTTGAAACAAAGGAATGGAGCAATGCCGGCGTTTACGGCGAAGGCGGTTCATTGGTTGAAGTTAAACTTGTTCTGGACGGAACATACAGTGACGAAAACTTTTGGGTGAAAACCGGAACATATGTTGTTGAACTGCCGGTTACCCTTTCCCCGTTGATGACGGACGAATCTGTTTCGATCAAAAACACAACAATTTTGGTCGGAACATGGGATCCGAAAGCGCTCTCCGTCGGTGTCGCCGGCAGTAACGGCAACACCGTTAAACTCACAGACGCCGGTTTGGATTTCAGTGCTGTTTCGGCAACGACCGATAACGGAATGTATGCACAGCATATGATTGATCGTTCCTTTTCAATAAATACTGAAAAAATGACGGACGTTTCTGTTTATGTTGAAACGGCTACCGGATATGTTTCATACAACCCGAGCAATCCGAATTCTTATTTGAAATTGCATGCGGGAAGCAAAAATGAAGTTTTCCATATGGTCATGAAAGGCGGCAGTGACGAAGGTCCGGTCACAAATAATGCTGCTTACTTTGTTATTCCTCAAGGAGAATGGAACACCGTTTTGAATGACGATTTCGTTTTAAATACAGATATGGATAAAGCTTCCGTTGAAGTTTATTATGCAACTGTTGAAATCAATCCGAAATTCATCGGCGACACGGATGAGTATAACCTTTCTTTTTTCGAAAGCATTGCCGATGAAAAATGGACTAAAATTGACTTTACAGATGTTGTTGCCGGCCGGGAATACAAATCCAACTTGGATACAACGACTTTGAATTCCATCACGATTGTAAAGTGCAAGTTCTTTTTGGCCGATTCCGACGAGACATTCGATTTAAGCATGCCGTTTATGGTTCCGCGCGCTACTGAAGGCGCCACATACGGAACGGAAGAAGCTTTGATTCGCGGACATACGGCATTTTCATTCGGTGTTCCAATCAGTATATCCAAAGACAATTCAAACACACCGGCGATTGAACGTATTAAATCAACGGCCCCTGTTGTAAAATTCGTAACGGCGAAAAATACGGGAGAGTTGACTCTTTCAGAGATCGGAACAAGTTTCTCCGAGATTGCTGTTGAAACAGGATCAATCCCGAACTGGTGGGACATTGCCGTATCGGATGATGTTTCGGATGTGACTTTAAATGAAATTGCAATTCGTTTCAGTCCGGCCAGGCCGGGAGACGAAGGTCGGGAAAAGACAATCACGTCTTTTGTTGGCGACAATACCGTTTATTCAGAATACGGTGTCACAGGCGGTCTTGACTGGAAGTACTTGACAGTTTCGGACTCTGACAAATCTTTTGTCACATTGGTGCCGGGAACCTATTCATTTACTTACAAGACAAGTCTCGACGATGATTTGCAAATCGATTCCAAAACAATCGAACTTGTAATTACAAAAGAAAATAAGATTTCATTAACAAATCAGAACTTTGAAGATTTCCAAGATTCTTCAAAAGCAGATAACCCTGTGAATGAATTCAAAAAACTTATCCTTGCGTCTGCAACTGACGGCGGTTCATCGATCTCCGGTTCTGATTTGATCCATATCTTAACAACGGGAGATGAAGATGAATTCGGATGGAATATTCCGGGGAAATACATTTTCACCTATTCATACACAGATGTTGGAAATAACATGATGACAGCGACTGTTGATGTCACCATCAAATACAAAGGCACGTTAACTTTGAAACCTGTTCTTCAAACAGGCAGCGCAGATTTAATCGAGTCAATTGTGTTTGATGTCAATGACGGAACTGCTGATCTTCCGGTTACTTTCGTCGACGGCAAATACACAGCTGAATTAAAAGCAACGGCGGCTAAACCAAAACAGGTCGATTATACGGTTTCATTGACCTCTTATCCGACAGGTCTTGTTAAACCGGATACATTGCCGAGCGGAACCGCAGGAACCGTTTCCGGCAGCAGTATGGTGCCTTCCCCGTCAGAAGAAGTCATCTTTACACCGGCGCAGTTTACCGTTGAAACAGACGGCGCAGGCGTTGAAACATTGACTTTAATGAAAGTCGGCGCCGGCGGCGATCCGGATGAAGAGATTGAAACAAAATCAATCTACGGTACGGCTGCCGATACAATTGTCTTTGCTCCCGAAGACGGCGAATGGTTTGAAGACGGCGATTACTACATGATTGCCACTTTCCTTCCGGGCTACGGTATCGGAGCAAGCAGTGATTTCTCCGAATCCGGCGGTGTGTTTGAAACGACTGCCGTCACTTTGAACTCTGCTGATGTCGAATGGAACTGCAATATCGAAAAAACACCGCTTGTTTCGGGAATTGCCTGGAACGACACCAATAAAAACAGCTTGATGGACGACGGCGAAGGTGTCTTGTCCGATGTTGAAGTCGAACTTTGGTATAACGACGGCACTGATTGGACGATTGTCGGCACAACCGCAACAAACGACACAGGCTACTACCGTTTCTATGAAGATTTGGAAGAAGGCGCTTACTACATCAAAGTGAACGTTTTGAGCGGCTACCAGCTGTCTGAATTTGTTGTCGGCGGCGCTCAGGTCATTCACAAAGACAGTGACAACTGCTCTGAAGAGTTTAATCTGGATGGTAATGACGGTATGTGGAACAAGGACATGCACATCGGCCTTTACAAGACTGAAAACAACGGAAACGGCAACGGTTACGGCCAAGCTTATGTTGTTTATTCAACAAGCGGCGGTACCGTTCTCGTGGAAGGCCCTGAAGGCGATGTCATCGAACCCGGTTTCGAAAGACCGGTCGACGCAGCCGAAGATGAAGAAAATGACTTCCCATGGCTTTTCATTGTTTTGGTCATCGGCGGCATTCTTGTCTTCCTCGCTGTCTTTTACAGTGAATTCATTAAAAAGGAAAAGAATTAATTGAATAATTAATTCTCTTCTTTCCTTTTTTTTATTTTTTTCTTCGGTTTTTTTCTCCGTTTTTCTCTGTTTTTCTTCGGTTTTTTTCTTCGTTTTTTCTCCCGCTTTTCTTCTGTTTTTCAAACAGCTTTACATCAAATCCTTTTTTTCAATATTTGAAAATTCATTTCAAATCGTAAAATTTATTACAAAGTTTTGAATATTAAATAATTTATTAAGTGAATTGATTTCATTCGGATTTTTGATGGTTTTGTGTGTCGGGAGGCGGTTTTCTTTGACTTTTCAAACTTTTAAAAATTCGTCGTTAAGTATATATATTCTGAAATCTTTTACTGATACAATGATTATTTATTAATCATATAATAAAATGTATTCAATATTGCTGCACTGTTGCAGCACGTTTATTGAATT